>DASQNC010000073.1 GCA_035645145.1 Azospirillaceae bacterium
GACGGCGAAGGCGGCGCCGTTGTCGGAGGCATCGGCGACCTGGTAGCCGGTGCTGACGCGCTTCTGAACCTGGGCCAACTCTTGGTTGGTCTTGTTCAACGTCTGCAGGGCGATGAGGGCGCCCGAGTTCGTATTGACCGAGTTGATGACCGTCATATCGTCTCTCCTTCTGAGGGCTTGCCGCGCTTGGCTGCGGCGGAAGGGGCATTTACCCCTATCCCGTCGAAAGGAGTATCACCGTGACATTACACGTTCAAGGAGAGATTTATCTCTCTAAGTAAATAGCCGCGCGCATCGACGTCGAACACACATCCCTACGCGCGGCCAACCACGGCACTTTGACCCGTTCAACCCGTTCTTATTCGGCCGCAAGCGGGCGGCTCCGCCGTTGCAGCAATGACAGGATTTCGGCGGCAGCCGCCGGAATGTTGGTCCCGGGGCCGTACACCGCCGACACGCCGGCCGAGAACAAGAACGGGTAGTCCTGGGGCGGAATAACACCGCCGCAGACCACCAGGATATCCCCGGCACCCTGCCGGCGCAGTTCCTCGATCAGGGCGGGGACCAGGGTCTTGTGGCCCGCCGCCTGGGTGGACACGCCCACGACGTGCACATCGTTCTCGATGGCTTGGCGGGCCGCCTCTTCCGGCGTTTGGAACAGCGGCCCGACGTCCACGTCGAATCCGATGTCGGCGAAGGCGGTGGCGATCACCTTGGCGCCGCGGTCGTGCCCGTCCTGGCCGAGCTTCACCACCAGCAGGCGCGGACGGCGCCCTTCGGCCTCGGCAAAGGCCGCCACGTCGGCCTGGATGCGGCGGAACCCCTCGTCACCCTCGTAGCCGGCCGCGTAGACGCCCGACACGGACCGGATCCGCGCCTTGTGCCGGTTGTACACCGTCTCCAACGCGTCGGAAATTTCCCCGACCGTCGCCCGGGCGCGGGTGGCCTCCACCGACAGCTCCAGCAGGTTGCCGGTGCCATCCGCCGCCGCCTTGGCCAACGCATCGAGCGCGGCCTGCACCCGCGCGGGGTCGCGGCTGGCGCGGAGCGCCTGCAGCCGCTCGATCTGGCGGTTGCGCACCTGCGTGTTGTCGATGTCCAGCACCTCGACGGTTTCCGGATGCTCGGGACGGTACTTGTTGACGCCGACGATCACCTCCTCGCCCCGGTCGATGCGGGCCTGCCGCCGGGCGGCGGCCTCCTCGATCATCAGCTTGGGCAGGCCGCTTTCGACCGCCTTGGTCATGCCGCCCATGGCCTCGACCTGGTCGATCAGCTTTTCGGCCTCCTCGGCGAGCGCCTGGGTGAGGCTTTCCACGTAGTACGAGCCGCCCAGCGGATCGACGACCTTGGCGATGCCCGTCTCCTCGGCCAGGATGAGCTGCGTGTTGCGCGCGATCCGGGACGAGAAGGCGGTGGGCAGCCCCAAGGCCTCGTCGAAGGAATTCGTGTGCAGCGACTGCGTGCCGCCGAGCACGGCCGCCATCGCTTCGATCGTGGTCCGGACCACGTTGTTGTACGGGTCCTGTTCGGTCAGCGACACGCCCGACGTCTGGCAGTGCGTGCGCAGCATCAGCGAGCGCGGATCCTTGGGCTGGAAGTGCTTCTGCATCAGCTTCGCCCACAACAGGCGCGCCGCCCGCAGCTTGGCGACCTCCATGAAGAAGTTCATGCCGATGGCGAAGAAGAACGACAGCCGGGGCGCGAACTTGTCCACCGCCAGCCCGCGCGACGTGGCGGCACGCACGTATTCCAGGCCGTCGGCGATGGTGAAGGCCAGTTCCTGCACCGCCGTCGCCCCGGCCTCCTGCATGTGGTAGCCGGAGATCGAGATGGAGTTGAAGCGGGGCATGTGCTGGGCGGTGTAGCCGATGATGTCGGCGACGATCCGCATCGATGGTCCGGGCGGGTAGATGTACGTGTTCCGGACCATGAACTCCTTGAGGATGTCGTTCTGGATGGTGCCGGACAGCTTGGACTGCGGCACCCCCTGCTCCTCGGCGGCGACGATGTAGCCGGCCAGGACCGGCAGGACGGCGCCGTTCATCGTCATGGACACCGACATCCTGTCGAGCGGAATGCCGTCGAACAGGATCTTCATGTCCTCGACGCTGTCGATCGCGACACCGGCCTTGCCGACATCGCCCACCACCCGCGGATGATCGCTGTCGTAGCCGCGATGGGTGGCCAGATCGAAGGCAACGGACAGCCCCATTTGGCCGGCCGCCAGCGCCTTGCGGTAGAAGGCGTTCGACTCCTCGGCGGTGGAGAAGCCGGCGTACTGGCGCACGGTCCACGGCCTGACCGTGTACATCGTCGCACGCGGTCCGCGCGTGAAGGGCGCGAAACCGGGCAGCCCCGGATCCGGCAGACCCTCCAGGTCGGCGGCCGTGTACAAGGGTTTGACCGGGATGCCCTCCGGCGTCTTCCAGACCAGCGCGGACACGTCGCGGCCGGACAGATCCTCCGCGGCCTGGCGCTGCCAGTCCTCGGGCGAGGGCTTCGGGAAGTCGGACACAGCTCCCCTCCATGCAAGTACCGCGGCAAAGACCATCCGCCGCCAATACCCTTCATATAGCCGGGCATGCCCGTGGGCGCCACGACTGAAGGAAACCGCCGGCTGGACAAGCGCCGATGTTCCGCCGATACATATTGAGGTAGGTAATTTCGTGGACCCCGGATGCCCCACCCCTCCAAGCACGGCGCGCAGATTGTCTCGAAGACGGTGATCGTCAACGGCCGAAGCCAGGATCTCGCGCTGGAAGGAATCTATTGGGATGGGCTGGACGCCATCGCGGGGCGCGAGGGGAAACCCCTGACCGACATCCTGGCGCTCGTCGATGCGCGCCGGCACGGCGAGCCCCTGGAGGACGCCTTGCGCGGCTTCATGAACCGGTACAACCGCACAATGGCCGGCGCCGCCCGGCCGGGGGTGGCGGAAGTCGCACCATCGCCGGGGTTCCTGGACGAGGTGCTGACCATTTTCGACGCGCGTTGACCGCCCCGGCCGACCCGTTCGGCCCCGCCCGTCAGGCCGGCAACGGCAGTCCGGACACGGTCGCCGCCGTCTCGAACGCCGGCCGGGCGAACAGGAAGCCCTGCTGCAGCCGGATCCCGAGGCGACGAAGCGTCGTTGCCTCCGACACGTCCTCGATCCCCTCGGCCACCAATTCGATCCCCGCGTCGCGGCAGAACCCGACCATGGCGGCGACCAGGGCGCACCGGTAGGCGTCCCCCTGGCCGATCCCCCGGATCAGGCTCATGTCCAGCTTGACCACGTCGGGGCGGAGTTCGACCAGCCTCCGCAACCCGGAAGAGCCCGCCCCGAAGTCATCCAATGCGATCCGGAAGCCCCGTTTCCTGTACGCGTTGACGATGCTGTGCAGATGGGCGGCGTCCTCCTCCTCGACCTCGGTCACCTCGAGGATGATGCGGTCGAACGGAAACCCCGTCCGCTCCACCGCCGCCAGGGTCGCCTGCAGGCAGGCTTCCGGATCGTTCACGGCGTTCGGCAGGAAATTGAGGCTCAACGCGCCGGCAAGGCCGAGGCTCCGGGCCAGACCGAGCGCCTTCGTCCGGCAGGCCTGGTCGAAGTCGTGGAGATCCTCCCGCGTGATCCGTGACAGCACCTCGCCCGCGCCCTGGCCGGCGGTGCCGCGGACCAGAGCCTCGTGGGCGAACACAATCCCCGTGTCCACATCCACGATGGGTTGGAAGGCCATGGTGATATCGAAGTCGGTGCGCGCGGCGCGCGTCCGCCCACCCCCGTTTCGGGCCACGTCTCCGGACCTGTTCCGGAATAGCGGCCAGGCAGGATGCCCGATGTGCCTCGGCGGTTCCTGGACGTTGGACATGGCGTCAATCCTTTCCAAGGACCGCGGACGCGCGGCCGATCCACAGAACAGCCATGAGCGGCCGCATTGCCGCGTTCCTGGTGGTCGAACTTTCCAACATCCGAGGCCTGCGCCCTTGCCGGACCGAATGTGTTAGAGCCTATACAAACAGTTAGGACCGGCAAGCCGCATAGGCCCAAAATTGTAGCCACCATCGGGACCTAATCTCCCGAACGGATCACCGGCCCCTTGTCATAGGCCTTTCGAGAAGCGGCCCCTCCATCCTGAGCAACCCTCCCCCGCCCGGTTGCGGCCGGACCGCGGCCGGGCCATGCTTCGGGCCTGCCTTGCCATGCCGCGCCCGGTGGCCCGCCCATGCCGGATGCGGGCCCAGCCATACGGACCGATCCCATGCACCTTGACCGCCGATACGCCCAGGATCTCGATGCGGCCGATCCGCTGGCACCGTTCCGCGACCGCTTCGACCTGCCCGCCGGGACCATCTACCTGGACGGCAATTCCCTGGGCCCCTTGCCGAAGGCCACCGCGGACCGGGTGGCCCAGGTGGTCCGGCAGCAGTGGGGCCGCGACCTGATCGCCAGCTGGAACACCCACGACTGGATCAACATGGCCCAGCGGATCGGCGACAAGATCGGCCGGCTGGTGGGGGCGGCACCGGGCGAAGTGTTGGCGGGAGACAGCACGTCGGTGAACCTGTTCAAGCTCGTGGCCGGCGCCCTGGCCTTGCGTCCGGGCCGGCGGGTGGTGCTGTCGGACACCGGCAATTTCCCCACCGACCTCTACATGGTCCAGGGCCTGTCCCGCCTGCTGGAGGGGCGCTGCGAGCTGCGGCTGGTGGACGAAGCGGCGGTGGCCGACGCCGTGGACGCCAACACCGCCCTTGTGATGCTGACCGAGGTCAACTACCGCACCGGCCGCCGGCACGACATGGCGGACATCACCCGCGCGGCCCAGGCCAAGGGGGCACTCGTCCTATGGGACCTGGCCCATTCCGCCGGCGCGTTCCCGGTGGACCTGAACGGCTGCAACGCCGATTTCGCGGTTGGCTGCGGGTACAAGTACCTGAACGGCGGCCCCGGCGCGCCGGCCTTCCTGTTCGTGGCCAAGCGGTGGCAGGACGCCATGCGCTCGCCGCTCTCCGGCTGGCTCGGCCATGAAGCCCCCTTCGCCTTCGACCTGGCCTACCGGCCCGGCGAAGGCATCCGCCGGCAGCAGTGCGGCACCCCGCCCATCCTGTCGCTGGCGGCCCTGGAGGTGGGCGTCGACCTGATGCTGGAGGCCGACATGGCCGAGATCCGGCGCAAGTCGCAGGCCATGACCGACCTGTTCATCGCCGGCGTCCGGCAGGAGTGCGCCGGCTTCGGGTTCGAAATCGCCACACCGGCCGCGCACGCCGCCCGCGGCAGCCAGGTCAGCCTGCGCCATCCGGAAGGCTATGCCATCATGCAGGCGCTGATCCGCCGTGGCGTGGTGGGCGATTTCCGTGCCCCCGACATTCTGCGCTTCGGCTTCACGCCGCTGACGCTCCGCTACGCGGAGGTCTGGGACGCGGTGCAGGTCCTGAAGGACGTGATGGCGACTGCCGCCTGGGACCGCGACGAGCTGCGGCAGCGGGCCTTGGTGACCTGATACCCGGCAATGGGAGGACGAGCATGATCGTGACCACCACCTCCACCATCGAGGGACGCCGGATCACCGCCTATCTCGGCATCGTCAGCGGCGAAGCGATCATGGGCGCCAATGTGTTCCGGGACTTCTTCGCCTCCATCCGCGACATCGTCGGCGGCCGCTCGGGTTCGTACGAATCCGTGCTGCGCCAGGGCAAGGACGAGGCGATGCGGGAGATGCTGGAGGAAGCGCACGCCCTGGGCGCCGACGCCGTCGTCGGAATCGACCTGGATTACGAGAGCGTGGGATCGAACGGGTCCATGCTGCTGGTCTCGGCCAGCGGCACGGCCGTCCGGCTCGGCTGAGCCCCCCGCACTTCGGAGGGCCGCATGCCCGACCTGTCCCGGATCCCGCCGAAAACCGAAGCCCATGCCGCCACCGTCGCGGAGGCCGGTCCCGCCCGGTTCGCCCAAACCGTCACGGCCCGACGCCACACCCTGACCGCCGACGAACCCGGGGCATTCGGCGGCGGGGACACCGGCCCGTCACCCTACGAGCTGCTGCTGGCCGGCCTCGGCGCCTGCACGTCCATGACCGTACGCATGTACGCCGACCGCAAGGGCTGGCCCCTGGACGGCGTACATGTCGATCTGAAGCACGAGAAGGTGCCGGCCCCCGGCGGTGGCGGCCGCATCGACCGCTTCCGCCGCACCCTGCGCTTCGACGGTCCCCTGGACGCGGCGCAGCGCGCCCGGCTGCTGGAGATCGCCAATGCATGTCCCGTGCACAGGACCCTGCACCAGGGCACGAACGAAGTGGTGACCATGCTGGCGGAAGACTGAGCCGCACCGGCCCCGGTCAGAGACGCAAGGGGGGGTGGCCGGATGGGGGATCGCGCGACAGGCCGCGTTCGGCCAGCGCATCCAAGTACCGCTGCCAGATCTCGTCCTGCCGTTCGCCCAGCTCGTACAGGTAGGACCAGGTGAAGATCCCGGTGTCGTGGCCGTCGTCGAACAGCAGCCGCACGGCATAGCTGCCCACCGGCTCCACGCCGCGGATGCCGACGTCGCGTTTGCCCGCGACGATGCGTTTCTGCTTTCCGCCGTGGCCCTGCACCTCGGCCGACGGGCTTTCCACGCGCAGGAGTTCGGCCAGCAGGCGGAACGTGCGCCCGTCGTCGAAGGCCACCTCAAGCCGGCGTTCGGCCGCCTTCAAGCGGATTTCCACCGGCCAGCGGCCAGCCCCTTCGCAGGTCATCGGAGCCTCAGGGGTCCAGACGGCGGGCCTCGTCCACCAGCATGATGGGGATGCCGTCGCGGATGGGATAGGCAAGGCCGGCCTTGTCGCTGATCAGCTCCTGGCGCTGCGCATCGTAGCGCAACGGCCCCTTGCTGAGCGGGCACACCAGGATCTCCAGCAGCTTGGGATCGACCTTGTGGCCGCCCGGGCTGGGGGCGGCGGAGTTGGTCTCGTCCATTCGTCCTCGGCCTTTCGAACCGTCCAGTCCATCCACGGGCCACCGGCCGATCGCCGGCGGACCCTCAGTTCGGCAGTGCGCCGTCGGTGGCGGCCCCCCGGACCACCGCCATTTCCATCAGCGCGATCAGCAATTCCGCCCGCCCACCAGGATCCGGCGCCTCGAGAAGCAATTGCTTCTCGTCAGGCGCGAACGGGCAGATCATGGCGAGCAGCGTGACCAGCTTCCCGTCCGGCGTCGCCTCGATCGCCGCCCAATCGGCGGAGATCTGCTGGAGCTTGAAGTAACCCCGCAGCGCGTTCAAGAGCCGAGACCGGTCGACATCGCAGGGCGGCTCGCCACCGCAATCCGCCCGGAACCGGTCCCAAACCGGCACCACACGCCGGTAGCCGCGCACCTGGGGCAGCTCCTCGCCCACCTGGAACCGGCAGACACCGGTCAGGGTGATGAGATAGCGGCCATCCTCGGTTTCGGCGAAACGGGTGATCCGGCCGGCGCACCCGACGCCGTGGACCGGCGGGCTCAAGCCCACATGGCCGGGATCCGACGGCTGGATCATGCCGACCAGCCGGTCGCCGCGCAGGGCATCGTCCACCATGGCGAGGTAGCGCGGTTCGTAGACGTTGAGCGGCAGCTTTCCCTGGGGCAGCAACAGGACCCCGGCCAGCGGGAAGATCGGGATCGTCCCCGGCAACCTTTCAAAGGGTATGTCGAACGGCGTCCTGTCCATGGGAATGACATAGGGCGTGCCGCCCCCGTGCCCAGAGGGGCCCTGCCCCCCTGTAGCCGCCCCACGCCCAATGGACGCGGGGCGGTCGCAGGACCTCAGCTGAACAGGATGGACGACAGGCGGCGACGGCCCTGGATCGTCAGCTTGTCGGTCGGACCGAAGGCCTCGAACAGCTTGACCAACTGCTTGCGCGCGGCCTGCTCGTTCCACTCCCGGTCGCGCTTCACCAGCTCCAGCAGCTCGTCCACCGCCGCCTCGCGCTGACCGGCCGCGACCAGGGCCATGGCGAGATCCAGGCGTGCCTGGTGGTCGTTCGGGTCCTTGGCCAGACGCGCCTTGAGTTCGGCCGGCGAGCCGGCACCGGCGGCCTGGGACAGGAGGTCCAGCGACGCCTTGACCGAGACGATCTCGGCGTGGGCCGCGATCTCCTTCGGGGCCTGATCGATCATGGCCTTGGCCTGGTCGGTCTGGCCGGCCGCCATCAGGCAGCGCGCCAGGCCGGCGAAGGCGGCGGCGTTGGTCGGGTCGACCTCCATGATCTGCGAGAACAACTCGCTCGCGGACTGGGGGTCCCCCTGCTCCAGAAGCTGCTTGGCTTCGGTCAGCGCGGCCTCGATGTCCTCGGCCCCCGGCGGGCCGCCGGCAAGCTGCACCAGCCGGTCCACCCAGACCTTGATCTGCGATTCGGGCAGGGCGCCCACGAACGCGTCCACCGGCCGGCCCTGGAAGAAGGCGTAGACGGCGGGGATGGACTGCACCCGCAGCTGGCCGGCGACGGCCGGGTTCTCGTCGATGTTGATCTTCACCAGCTTGACGGCGCCGCGCGCGCCCTTGACCACCTTTTCGATGGCCGGGCCCAGCTGCTTGCACGGGCCGCACCACGGCGCCCAGAAGTCCACGATCACCGGGACGGTGCGCGAGGCCTCCATGACGTCGGTCATGAAGCTGCGGTCGGTGCCGTCCTTGATCAGGTCGGCCGGAACGTTGTTGGCGGCGGCTTGGACGTTCAGCATGGTCATGGGGCACTTCCGAATCTGGCTGCGGCTTTAGATGATCCCGGCCGGCACCCGCTGCAACCCGTCGCGGCGCGAGTCGCCCGCCCCTCTCCCAACGAGTGGGCCAATGGGTGGGACTGGGGTTTCACGCCAGCCTGGGCAGATCGACAACAAGCGGCGAATGCCCGCAGGCGCGGACGAAGGACAGCAGCCCTTCGGCCGGCAGGGCCGTGGTCATGGTGTTGGTCAGCGGATGGTAGTGCAGCGGGTCGTGGGCCAGCATCCCGCGTTCCAGCACCACCCTCACCTGTTGTGTGCGGTCGTTCACCAGGGCGAAGGGCGTCACCGAGCCCGGCCGCACGCCCAGCACCTCGAACAGCCGTTCCGGTTTGCCGAAGGACAATCGCGCGGAACCGATGACGTCGGGCAGGCGCTTCAGGTCCACCCGCGTGTCCTCCAGCGCAACCACCAGCCACAACTGCCCTTTGGCGTCCTTCAGGAACAGGTTCTTGCAGTGGCCGCCCGGCAGGTCCCCGCGCAGTGCCTTGGCCTCCTCGACCGTGTGCAGCGGCGGATGGGAGACGGTGCGGGTGGGAATCCCCAACGCCGCGAGCCGGTCCAGAAGCGCCTGCGGGCTGGTCGGCAGGCCCGCGGCATCGGCGGGCATGGCGGCGGAGTGCGGGTGCGCGATCTCGGTCATGGTGGCGGGAAGTCGTAGACGGTGGCCGTGGCCGGGGCAAGCCGGGGAGCGTCGGGCGGGGTCTCCGACATCCATTTCGCGGCGGGTGAAAAAAGCCACTTGCGGTACGCCCGCGGATCGTTATATTCCGCGCTCACCGACGGGGCGCGCCCCGGACCGGTACGGAGCGCGGGCGTAGCTCAGGGGTAGAGCACAACCTTGCCAAGGTTGGGGTCGAGGGTTCGAATCCCTTCGCCCGCTCCAGTATCGAGACAGGTTTTGCGAAAGGGCCGGGTTCATCCCCGGCCCTTTCGCGTTTCCGGGATTACCCCACCCTTGTCGGCAATCCGGGGGCACTGTGCATCCGGTCCGGTTATCCCTGTTCCTGGCCTTGTTTCTTCTGCCCGGCACCGCTTTGGCCGGAAGCGCCGACCCGTGCGCCGGACGGGAGCGTTGCTCGGTCGTCCAGGTGCACGATGCCGGAACCGATTCGCGGGGCAACCGGCTGGCGGTGGTCGAAGCCTGGATCGCGAACCCGCCCGAAGCGGATGCGGACAATCAGTGCCGGGACGGGGCGGATCCGCCCGGCGGACAGGAATACTGGCTGAAGACCACGACGCCCACGGGCGCCGTGACACTCGCCGAACGCCCGCTCCGGGCATTGTGCGACACCGGCCGCCCGGGGGCCGGGATCGGCGGGCATATGGTCGAGATCCAATCCAACCGCCTGAACCACAAGGAAATGGGCGGCACCTCGCACCGGTGGGAACTCGACCGCAGCTATCGCCTCTCCCCCTTCCAGCCTTTGGCCTGGGGGGAATGCTTCCACCGCCATATGGACGTCGGCGCTTCGTCACTGGTGGCCACGGTCGAGCCCCTTGAAATCCGGTTCTGGGATGAACCCGAAGACGAGCCCGAGGATGGGAACGACCTCGTCGGCTGCCCCAACCGGTACGGCAAGCCGCACACCCTTCTCGGGCTTCCCATCGTGTCGCTGCGCACGGAGGTGGCCGCGGGAACGGTGATCGGAACCTGCGGGACGGAGATCACCGCGGACAAGGGCTTCGCCGCACGGGGGGCCTCCGGCGGATCCTCGTTCAAAGCCGTGCTCGTCGAGGACGGAAGCCTGCTCGTCCAAGTTTCACGATCCGGATCGGATGGCCGTGGCCGCAACGTCCAGGGTCGCCGCAGGCCACCTGGAGGTCTGGACCCATACCGGAAAGACCACCCGGATCGGAGTGAGCCTGCGGGACGGGGCTGTGCACACCAGTTGCGGAAACCCCATCCGGCCAAGGGTCAGCCGCTGGGATGCCCATGATGAGCGGGGGCGGCCGGTGACCCTGCTGCATTTGCGGTGGCCCTCGGCGGAGGCGGTCTTCGGAAGCCGCCGTTGGGATCCCGCCATGAGCCTCGTTTACGCCGAGGGCCGGAACGGGCAGGCGCCCCACCGGATGCTCGCCACCTCACCTGTGGATGCCGAGTCGGCGGAGGCCGGTGAGAGGAGCACGCTCGGCCCCACGAAGATCATGCCGGTCGCCTGCGCGATCGAAAACGGCGTTCTGACGATCACCGAAATCCTCCCATTCGAGTCCCCAACCAAACCGCTTCCCTGACCGCCACCTCACCCCTGCCGGAGGACCGCAACGAGGTACCGGCAGGTCCCGCCGCTTGCATTGCGGAACACGCAGTCGGCGGGCGATCCAAGGGCGATGCAGTCGCCGGCCGACAGTTCGTGGACGGTGCCGCCCTCCACGAAGACCAGTTCGCCGTCCAGAACCCACACCATCTGGCGAATGAAGGCGTAGGAGGCGGCCGGAAAGGCGACCTCGGCGCCGGCCGGCAGTTCCACCTGCGTCAGTTCGAGCGGAATGTCCGAGGCCGGCGACACCTGCCGCCGCACATAGCCGGTGGCCGGGTCGGTCCACAGCGGCTGTTCCGCGGCCCGGACGACCCTGCCGCCGCCGCCCTCCGCGCGGGCCAGCAGGGTCGAAAGCGTCAGGCCGAACGCGCCGGACAAACGCCCGAGGAGGGCGGCCGTGGGGCTCGCCTCGGCCCGCTCCACCTTGCTGATCATCGCCTTGGACACGCCCGACCGTTCGGCCAGATCGGCAAGGGACCAGCCACGGGCCTCGCGTTCCAGGCGGATGCGTCGGGCCAGATCCGGTCCAGGTTCATCATCTATAATTGACATTCGTCCACTATATGGGAAGATCCCGCGGAGGCAAGAGGGTCCATGCCCGACCCCACCTTCGACCCTGGTGAGCAATCACACCGATGAATTCGACGAAACCGCAGGAACCGGCGATCCGCCCCGTCGATGGCGGTGAAGCGGAGAACCTGGTGCCGGCTTTGGCCGACATCCTGATCGACTGTGTCGAGAACGGCGCCTCGGTGGGTTTCATGAGTCCCTTGGCGCGCACCAAGGCGGAAGCCTTCTGGACGGAGGTCGCCGCGGGCGTCCGGCGGCGGGAGCGCACCCTTCTTGTCGCCGTCCTGGACGGCGAGGTCGTCGGCACGGCGCAGGTCGTGTTCGCGCGGCCGGAAAACCAGCCCCACCGCGCGGACGTTTCGAAGGTGCTGGTCCACAGCCGCGCCCGGGGTAAAGGGATCGGCTCCGCACTCATGCGGGCCGCGGAGGACGCCGCCCGCCAATCGGGGAAAACCCTGCTCGTCCTCGACACGATGACGGGAAGCGACGCCGAGCGCCTGTACACGCGCCTGGGCTGGACACCGGTGGGTGGCATTCCCGGTTTCGCCCTCTACCCCCAGGGCCGGCTCGGCGGAACCACCATCTTCTACAAGCATGTGTCACCGGCCGGCGCGGCTCCGACCTGACGAGGGTTGGTCGGCAAGGCCCCGCCCCGATCGGCCGGACCACCCGATTACCCCCATTTAGATCCCATCCGCACGCCTGCCCCATGCGGCTTGGCGTGGCATTCTTTCGTCGAGGTCCCCGGCAAGGGGTCCGCCGGTGGCTGCTGGAAAGCCGTTTCCCGAGGCCGCCCGAAACGAACGAAAACAACGGATCCAGGGAGGGGACAGGCCCATGTCGAGCATCCATCGACGCGTGGTCTTGCAGGGTGCCACCGCGGGTGCCGCGCTCACCGGCCTCACCACCGCGCTGCTGCCCCGCCGCGCGCGGGCGGCGACCACCCTGACCTTTTCGTCCTGGCTGCCGCCCCGGCACCCGATCGTGGTCAATGCGTTCGAGCCGTGGGCCGAGGACGTCGCCAAGGCCACCGACGGCCGGGTGCGCGTGCGCATCCTGCCGAAGCCGCTGGGCGGCGCGCCGGCCCACTTCGACATGGCGCGCGACGGCATCGCCGACATCACCTACGGCCTGCACAGCTTCACGCCGGGCGAGCGGTTCCTGCTGAGCCGCGTGGCCGAATTCTCGTTCCTGGGCGACGACGCGGCCGAACTGTCGGTCGCCTACTGGAACCTGTACCGGAAGCGTCTGGCCGCGGCGCGTGAGCACGAGGGCGTGCACACGCTGGGCGTCTTCGCCCACGGGCCGGGGGCGATCCACAACAACGTCCGCCCCATCCGCCGGTCCGAGGACCTGCGCGGGCTCACCCTGCGCGTGCCCGGCGGCTATGTGGGCGACCTGATGTCCCGGCTGGGCACAACACCGCGCCAGGCGCCCTCGGGCGAGGTCTACCAGATGCTCTCCAGCAAGGTCATCCAGGGCGTGACCTTCACGCTGGAGGCCCTGACCGCGTTCAAGCTGACCGACCACCTGAAGTACACGACCACGGTGCCGGGCGGCATCTACAACACCTCGTGGTTCTTCGTGATGAACCCCGGCAAATGGAATGCCCTGACCGACGCCGACCGCGAGGCCATCACGAACCTGTCCGGCGAGGCCTTCGCCCGCCGCGTGGGCAAGGCCTGGATCGACGCCGACGCGGCGGCGCTGGACGGCATCCACAAGGCCGGCATCGAGATCACCCAGGCCGATCCCACCTTCGTCAAGGAACTCGCCCGCCACACCAACGAGCTGGAGGCCGAGTGGGCGCGGCAGGCCGAGGCCCGCGGCGTCGACGGACAGGCGGCGCTGCGCGAGGTCCGCGCCGCCACCGGTGTCACCCTGCCGTCATGACGGTGGAATCGGAGGACGTCCGGGGGAGGAGCGGAAACGAGGAACGCGCGCCGGCCGCACCCGCGCGGTGGGTCGGCCGCGTCCTGGGCTCTGCGGCGGCCGTCCTGCTGTTCGGGATGTCGGTCATGACCACCGCCGACGTGGTCGGCCGCGCCGTGTCCGGGGTCGGGGTGCCGGGCTCGTACGAGTTGACCGCGCTGATGATGGCGGCGCTGATCTTCGTCGCCCTGCCGTTGACCACCGAACGGGGCGAGCACGTGACCGTCGACCTGCTCGACCACGTGCTGCCGCAACGGGCGGTGCAAGGGCTTGCCCGGATCATGGACCTGCTCGGGGCCGTCGTGCTGGCGGCCTTGGCCTGGCAGCTCTGGCTGCGGGGGGGGAGCCTCGCCGCCGACGGCGCCTTCACCGACCGGCTGCGGGTGCCGCTCGCCCCCGTCGCGTATCTCGCCGGCCTGTGCACGGGCGTGGCCGCCGTCGCCCTGATCGGCCGGTCGCTGGCAGGCCGGTCGCTGGCAGGCCGGTCGCCGGGCACGGCGGGGGGGCCGCGGTGACCGAATCCCTGGTCGGCTTCGCCGTCCTGTTCGGCCTGATCCTGCTGCGCATGCCCATCGGCTTCGCCATGGCGCTGGTGGGGACCGTGGGTTTCGCGTTGATGGTCGGCTGGCGGCCGGCCTTCGCCATGCTGGGACAGAACACCTTCGAAGCCGGTTTCTCCTACACCCTGTCGGTGCTGCCGCTGTTCATCCTGATGGGCAACCTGGTGACCCGGGCCGGCATCTCCCACGAGCTTTACCAGGCGGCCTACGCCTTCCTCGGGCACCGCCGCGGCGGGCTGGCCATGGCGTCCGTCGCGGCGTGCGGCGGCTTTTCGGCCGTGTGCGGCTCGTCGCTGGCCACGGCGGCGACCATGAGCAAAGTCGCCATGCCGCCGATGCGCCGGTTCGGCTATCACGACAGCCTGGCCGCGGGGTCGATTGCGGCGGGCGGCACGCTGGGCATTCTGATCCCGCCCTCGGTCATCATGGTGATCTACGGCCTGCTGACCCAGGCGGACATCGGCAAGCTGTTCATCGCCGGCATCCTGCCGGGCGCCCTGGGCGTCGTGCTGTACACGCTGGCGGTGGCGGTCACGACCTGGATCCGGCCCGAACTCGGCCCCCCCGGCGAGCGGATGCCCTGGGGCCGGCGGCTGCAGGCGCTCAAGGGCGTGTCGGGCATGCTGGCGCTGTTCGGCGTGATCATGGGCGGCATCTACGGCGGGCTGTTCACGCCGACCGAGGCCGCGGGCGTCGGCGCCTTCGCCGCCTTCCTCATGGCGCTGGTCCGCCGCCGGCTCACCTGGGCGGTGTTCCTGGATCTGCTGGTGGACAGCGCGCGCACCACGGCGATGCTGTTCACGGTCGTCATCGGCGCGCTGCTGTTCGAGAACTTCGTCAACTTCGCCGGTTTCGCGGACGCGCTGAAGGACGTGGTGACGGGCCTCGCCGTCTCGCCCTGGCTGGTCATGCTGGTGATCGTCGGGATCTACCTGGTGCTCGGCTGCGTGCTGGAAAGCCTGTCCATGATCCTGCTGACGGTGCCGGTCTTCTACCCCATCGTCGTGGACCTGGATTACGGCATCGGCGACCCGGACCTGGTGCTGGTGTGGTTCGCGGTGATCGTGGTCGTGGTCACCGAGATCAGCCTGATCACCCCGCCCATCGGCATGAACGTGTTCGTGCTGCGCGGCGTGCTGGGCGACGTGCGGCTCGGCACCATCTTCCGGGGCCTTGTCCCCTTCCTTCTGTCCGACTTCGTGCGCCTGGGGCTGATCATCGCCTTTCCGGTGCTGAGCCTGCTGTTGCCGTCCCTGATGTGACGCGTCCATCCGACGGGGGAGATCATGACCAGGACCTTCGCCTCGCAAGCCGATCTCGCGGAGAAGGCGGTCCGCTTCGACCGCCTGTCCGACAACGCCTACGCCTACACCGCCGAGGGCGATCCCAACACGGGCGTGGTGGTCGGCGACGATGCCGTCATGGTGATCGACACCCAGGCGACGCCGGTCATGGCCCAGGACGTGATCCGCCGCATCCGCGCGGTCACGGACAAGCCGGTCCGGCACATCGTCCTGTCCCACTACCACGCGGTGCGGGTGCTGGGCGCCTCGGCCTACGGCGTCGGGCAGGTCATTGCCAGCCAGGACACCCGCGACCTGATCGCGGAGCGCGGCGAGGCCGACATGAAGAGCGAGATCGGCCGCTTCCCGCGCCTGTTCCGGGCCGTGGAGTCCGTGCCGGGCCTGACCTGGCCCACCCTTGCCTTCCGGGGCGAGGTGACGCTGTGGCTCGGCGGGCTGGAGGTGAGGGTGATGCAGCTCGGCCGTGGCCACACCAAGGGCGACACCGTGGTCTGGCTGCCGAAGGACCGGATCCTGTTTTCGGGCGATCTGGTGGAGTACGGGGCCACGCCCTATTGCGGCGACGCGTACTTCACCGACTGGCCCGGCACGCTGGACAGGCTGGCGGCACTGGAACCCCGGATGCTGGTGCCCGGCCGCGGGCCGGCGCTGACCACGCCCGAACAGGTGCGCGAGGGGATCGCCAACACCCGCGCCTTCGTCGGCGACCTTTATGCCCTGATCCGGCAAGCCGTGGCCGAGGGCAGGGATCTGCGGACCACCTACCGGGCGGCCTGCGACACGCTGCGGCCCCGGTTCGGGCACTGGGTGATCTTCGACCATTGCATGCCCTTCAACGTGACCCGCGCCTACGACGAGGCGTCGGGCCACACGGACCCGCGCGTGTGGACGGCCGAACGCGACCGGGAGATGTGGGCCCGGCTCGAAGGGTGAGACGACGGGAGGACCGGGCGGTGGACACGGACCCGCAGGCCATCCGCTTCCCCTACCGGCGCTCGACCGACCAGGACGCCGCGGTCGTACCCCGCCGGCCCGTGGTGGTGGTGGGCGCCGGGCCGGTCGGCCTGACGGCGGCCATCGACCTTGCGCAACGCGGCGTGCCGGTGGTGGTCCTGGACGAGGACGACAGACTGTCCACCGGGTCCCGCGCCATCTGCTTCGCCAAGCGCACGCTGGAGATCTTCGACCGGCTCGGCTGCGGCCAGCGCATGGTCGACAAGGGGATTTCCTGGAACGTGGGCAAGGTCTTCTTCCGGAACGACCTGGTCTACCGGTTCGACCTGCTGCCCGAGGCCGGGCACCGGCGCCCCGCCTTCATCAACCTCCAGCAATACCATCTCGAAGCCCATCTGGTGGACCATGCGGCCACGCTCGGCGGGCTGGAGATCCGTTGGCGCAACCGGGTCGCCGGCCTGGACGCCCGTGCCGACGGGGTGGAGCTGACGGTGGAGACGCCCGAGGGGCCGTACCGCCTCGCCTGCGACCATCTGATTGCCTGCGACGGCGCGCGGAGCACGGTGCGCCGGCTGATGGGGCTGGAGAGCAAGGGGCGGAGCTTCCGCGACCGGTTCCTGATCGCCGACGTGCGGATGCAGGCCAACTTCCCCACAGAACGTTGGTTCTGGTTCGACCCGCCGTTCCATCCCGGCCGGTCGGTGCTGCTGCACCGGCAGCCCGACGACGTGTGGCGGGTGGATTTCCAGCTCGGCCCCGACGCGGATCCGGAGGAGGAGAAGCGGCCCGAGCGGGTGGCCCCGCGCATCCAGGCGCTTTTGGGCCGGGACACCGCGTTCACCCTGGAATGGGTGAGCGTCTATTCCTTCGTCTGCATGCGCATGGAGCGGTTCCGCCACGGCCGCGTGGTCTTCGCGGGCGATGCCGCCCACGGCGTTTCCCCGTTCGGCGCGCGCGGCGCCAACAGCGGCGTGCAGGACGCCGAGAACCTGGCCTGGAAGCTCGCGCTGGTGCTGGCGGGCCAGGCACCGGACGCGCTGCTCGACACCTATGGCGGCGAACGGGAGCCTGCCGCCGACGAGAACATCCGGAATTCCACCCGCAGCACCGACTTCATCACGCCCAAAAGCGAGGTCAGCCGCCTGTTCCGGGATGCGACCCTGGCCCTGGCCAAGGACCATGCCTTCGCCCGCCGGCTGGTCAACAGCGGACGGCTGTCCACACCGGCGGTGCTGCGGGATTCGCCGCTCAACACCCCGGACGAGGACGTCTTTGCCGGTGCCATGGTGCCGGGGGCGCCCAGCACCGACGCGCCGGTCCGCACGCTGGGGCGGGACGACTGGTTCCTTGCCCAAGTCGGGCCGGGCTTCACCGCGGTCCTTTTCGGCGATGGCGGCCCGTTGCCCCCCGGGACCGCCGCGGCATTGGGCGCGCTGAGCGACGGCCCCCTTCCGGTCCGCCCCGTGCTGGCGGTGCCGCCCGGCGGGCCGGTCCCCGCCCTCCCCGGCCTCGACGTTGTGGAGGATGCCGAGGGCCTGCTGGCCCGGCGCTTCGACGCCCGGCCCGGAACCACCTACCTGTTCCGCCCCGACCAGCACGTGTGCGCCCGGTGGCGGTGGCTGGACCCCGCCCGTGTCCGTGCCGCCGTCGCCCGCGCCACGTGCAACGCCTGACCAACGCCCTTGGAAGGCCCCGGCCATGCCGCTGAACACGGAACCGGCGATCGACAAACCCGACGACTTCTACCAGGCCCTGATCGACGCGCACCGGGATCTGTCACCGGAACAGAGCCGGATGCTCAACGCCAAGCTGATCCTGCTGCTCGCCAACCACATCGGGGACATGGCGGTCCTGGCCGAGGCGCTGCGGCGGGCGCGGCAAGGTGTGTGAGCCGCCGGGGTCGTGCATGGGCGCGTTGCAATGCGTTCAGGGAAAAGCGTGTCGAACCCGTCGTCCGCGAAACCCCGACCTGCTATCTGGTGGACGGGACCGCGCTGTTTGACGAGTGGGATTGCGCATGCACGACCTGGACACCATCCGCCGTCGCGAGGGCTTCGCATTCCTGGCGGCCTTCGCCGCCTGCGTGCCGCTTGCGAACTGGATGATCGGGAACGTCGGGACGGTCTGTGTCCCGAACGGGCCGTGCCTCATCCCCGTGGCGCCCGGCGGGCTGACGGCCCCCAGCGCCGTGCTCGTGATCGGGGTGGCCCTGGTCCTGCGGGATCTGGTGCAGAGGCGGCTGGGGCTGAAGTGGGCGTTCCTCGCGGTGCTGATCGGCGCGGCCCTGTCGGCCCTGCTGGCACCGCCGGCGCTGGTGCTGGCGTCGGTCGCGGCGTTCCTGCTGTCCGAGACGGCCGACCTGTTCGTCTACACCCCGTTGCAGCGGCGCGGGCTCGTCCTTGCGGTCGTGGCCAGCAGCCTCGTCGGCCTCGTCGTGGACAGCGTGGCGTTCCTCTCCCTCGCCTTCGGCAGCCTGGATTTCCTGTCGGGCCAGGTCGTGGGCAAACTCTGGGCGGTCGTCCTGGCGGTCCCGGTGGTGCATTGGCTGCGCCGGCGCGACGACGAGCGGGGGCTTCTGCCGGCCTGAGATCCGGTCAGCCGCCCAGCCGGGCGCGACCGATCCACAGCCGGTTGAGCGCACGGGTCGGCAAGGACGGCCCCGGCCGTCCGGCGATGCGCTCCAGCGCCTCGAAGTAGGGCGGCACGTGGCGAAGCCGGCGGGGCAGGCGCGGCAGCAGACGGGCGGCAAGGTCCAGGGCCCGGTCCGCCCGCCGCAGCGCCGCCGCATCCCGGTCCAACCCGAACGCCGACGCCAAGTGCGGTGGCAGCAGACCGGCCGTGACATCCCGGTACCAACGCGGGATCCGGATACCGGCCACACGTGCCCCCAGCAGGGTTCCCGCAGCCTCCCTCGCCCACGGGGTGACGGCCAGAAGCGGCCCGTCCAGCGCCCGGGCCATGGCCGTGGCAAAGGCCGGCCAATCGGGCGGCAGCAGATCGTCCGGTATGCCGAACAGCGCGGCGCAGCGGCGGCTGTCCGCGTAGTAGCGGGCACGGGCGGCGGCGGGGAGCGGGCCGAACACACGCTCGTGCACCATGGCCGCCGTGTCCACCAGCGTCATGTGCACCCACAGCAGCGCCCCCGCCTCGTTCGCCATGTAGGGCATGCCGGCGGCATAGGCCCCGCTCCCCTCGGGCAGGGTGCCCGCCACCGCCGCGTGCCGACGATGCAGGCGCCGCGCCGCATCCAGCGCATCGGTGGTCGCGCCGAAAACCAGCGCGTACACGGTGCCGAAGGTGCGGTGGAACCGGCCCACCGGATTGCCCAGCGTGTCCGAATGCTGGGAGATGGCCGCCGCCACCCACGGGTGCGCCAATTGCAGCAGCATCGCCCGCCCGGCCCCCAGGAACACGGCGGCCTCGCGGTTGACCGCCCAGAACGCCGATCCCGGCCCGAACAGGCCGGGATCCCCGCCACCCGGCCCCGGAGTCGTCCGCACCGGGGCCGTACGCACCACGCCGGCCAACGTACGCTCGAACGCGTCCGCGTCCACCGGGCGGATCGCCGGTGTGCAGAGCGGCGGGGACGGGGGACCGTGGCCTTGGAACGGGTCGGGCAACATCATCTCCCGGTTGGTGCGGACCGCGGCCCGCATCGGAATGGGTTACAGACCACCCGGACGGGGTTCCCCGGTCGGGGACCTTCCGCACGGCCCTGGACGAACGGCACGACCCTGAGCATTGTGCCGCCGCGCACGTGACGCGCCATCATGCTAATGTGCACGGGTACGCCAGCCGATAGAGCGGCGACAAAGCCTTTGGGAGAACGAAATGCCCGACCGCCACCTCGATACCAAGTCGCGCCTGCTGGAGCAGACCGTCGCCCTCGTGGCGGCGCGGCTCGGCCCCGAGGAGGCCCCGCTCGGGGAACGGTTCACCCGCCTGTTCTATGCCAACGTGCCGCCGGTCGACATGGCCGAAACCGCGCCCGAGGATCTGGCCGGCGCGGCGCTCGCCTGCTGGCGCCGCTTCGTCAAGCGCACCCCGGGCAAGGCCAGCGTCGCCGTCTTCAAGCCCACCCGGGAGACCGAGGGCTTCAGCGCCCACCATAGCGCCGCCGTCTCCGTCAACGACGACATGCCGTTCCTGGTGGACAGCACCACCGACGAACTGACCCGGCGCGGCTGGGCCATCCACCTGGTCATCCATCCGGTGCTGGCGGTCAGGCGCACGCCGGACGGCCATCTGGCCGAGCTGTACGAACCCGGCAAGGCCCCGGCCGACGCGGCCAAGGAAAGCGTCATGCTCGTCGCCTTCGACGAACAGACCGATCCCCAGGTGCTGGCCGAGGTGCAGACCTCGCTCGAAGGCGTCCTGGCCGACGTGCGCGCCGCCGTCACCGACTGGCGCGCCATGACCGCCAAGGCGTGGGAGGCGGTCGGCGAGATCGCCCGCGGCCCGGTGTCCGCGGGGGTCGAGGAACTGGCCGAGGCGCAGGCCTTCCTGGAATGGCTGATCAAGGACAAGTTCACGTTCCTGGGCTACCGCGAGTACCGGTTCGAAGGCGACAGCGAGGACACCCGCACGCTGCAGATCGTCGGTGACGCGGGTCTGGGCATCCTGCGCGACCCGGACTTCACGATCCTCCAGGGTCTGCGCAACTTCCAGACCCTGCCGCCCGAGATCCGCGAGTTCCTGAGCCAGCCGCGCCCGATGATGGTCACCCGGTCCACCCGCCGGTCGACCGTGCACCGCGCGGTCCCGCTGGACGCGATCCTGGTCAAGACCTTCGACGCCAACGGACGCATCACCGGCGAGCGGCTGTTCGTCGGCCTGTTCACGTCGGTGGCGCTCGCCGCGCGGGCGGACCAGACCCCGTTCCTGCGCCGCAAGGTGCAGCAGGTGCTCGCCCGCTCCGGATTCGATCCGCGCGGACACGACGGCAAGGCGCTGATCCACATCATCGAGCACCTGCCCCGGCACGAACTGTACCAGATGGAAGAGGAGGCGCTGTTCGACCTGGCGGTCGGCGTCCTGCACCTGCAGGAACGTCAGCGCACCGCGCTGTTCATCCGCCGCGACCCGTTCGAACGGTTCGTCAGCAGCCTGGTCTACGTCCCCCGCGACCGCTACGACACCGCCGTCCGTCGCCGGTTCCAGACCATCCTGGAGCGGGCGTTCGGCGGCGGCGAAACCAGCTTCAACGTGCTGCTCGGCGATGATCCGCTGGCCCGGGTGCACATCGTCGTGCAGACCGAACCCGGCCGCATCCCCGCCTACGACGCCGTCGCCATTGAGAACGAGCTGATCGAGGCCAGCCGGAGCTGGGCCGACAAGCTGCGCGAGGTGCTGGTCGCCCGCCATGGCGAAGCCAAGGGCCTCGACCTGCTGCGGCGGCACGCCGACGTCTTCCCGGCGCCCTACCGGGAGCAGGTGGACGCCAAGGTGGCGCCGGACGACTTGGCGAACGTCGAACAGGTCACGGCCACGGGCCGCCTGCGCGGCGTCCTGCACCGCACCAACGACGGTGCGCTGGCCTTCCGCATCTTCCATCCGGGGGCGCCGATCCAGCTGTCCCGCATCCTGCCGGTGCTGGAGAATTTCGGCCTGCCGGTGGCGCGGGAGGAAGGCCCCTTCGAACTCAAGCCCGCCGGCACGGCACCGGTGTTCCTGCAGGACTTCGTCTCCACCGCCGAGGCGCCGGATGCCGAACGGCTGGCCGCGCTGGGGCCGGTGTTCGAGGAGGCCTTCCTCGCCTGCTGGGAGCGCCGGTCGGGCAACGACCGGCTGAACCGGCTGGTGCTGCTGGCGGGGCTGGACCACCGCCAGGTCACCGTCCTGCGCGCCTATGCCCGCTACCTCCGGCAGGTGCGGTTCCCGAACAGCCAGGAGTTCCTGGCCGACACGTTGGCCGCCCACCCCGAATTCGCCCGCGACCTGATCGAGCTGTTCACGCTGCTGTTCGATCCGGCCCGCCAGCCGGCCGACGGCAAGACGGTCGCCGCGGTCGAAAAGCGTCTGGAAGGCATGCTCGCCAAGGTCCAGAGCCTTGAGGAGGACCGCGCCCTGCGCCGGTTCATGAACCTCATCCGCTCGACCCTGCGCACCAACCACTTCAAAACGGCTTCCGACGGCACGCCGCTCGACTACCTGTCGCTCAAGCTCGACAGCCGGGGGATCGACGGGCTGCCCAAGCCGCGGCCGTTCGTCGAAATCTTCGTCTACAACCAGCGGGTCGAGGCCATCCACCTGCGCGGCGGGCGGATCGCACGCGGCGGCATCCGCTGGTCGGACCGGCGCGAGGATTTCCGGACCGAGATCCTGGGCCTGATGCGCACGCAGATGGTCAAGAACGCGGTCATCGTGCCGGTCGGCTCGAAGGGCGGCTTCGTTGTGAAGCGCCCGCCCGCCCCCAGTGAAGGCCGTGAAGCGTTCCTGAACGAGGGCGTCGCCTGCTACCGCATCATGATGCGCGGCATGCTCGACATCACCGACACGCTGGCGGCCGACGGCACCCTCGTCCCGCCGACGCAGGTGGTGCGCCGTGACGGCGACGATCCGTATCTGGTGGTGGCCGCCGACAAGGGCACGGCCACCTTCTCCGACATCGCCAACGGCATCAGCCAGGAATACGGCTTCTGGTTGGACGACGCCTTCGCGTCGGGCGGGTCGGCGGGCTACGACCACAAGAAGATGGGCATCACCGCCCGCGGCGCGTGGGAAAGCGTGAAGCGGCACTTCCGCGAACTGGGCCTGGACACCCAGTCCCAGGATTTCACGGTGGCCGGCGTGGGCGACATGTCGGGCGACGTGTTCGGGAACGGCATGCTGCTGTCCGAGCACATCCGCCTGGTCGCCGCCTTCGACCACCGCCACATCTTCCTCGACCCCGATCCCGACCCCGCCAGGTCCTTCGCCGAGCGCAAGCGCCTGTTCGACCTGCCCCGCTCCTCGTGGGCGGACTACGACGCCAAGCTCCTGTCGAAGGGCGGCATGATCGTCGAGCGCACGGCCAAGGAAGTGAAACTGACGCCCGAGGTCCGTGCCCGCCTGGGCATCGAGGACGAAACGGTGACCCCGGCCGACCTGATGCGCGCCATCCTGTCGGCCCAGGTGGACCTCCTGTGGTTCGGCGGCATCGGCACCTACATCCGCGCGACCACCGAAACCGACGCCGATGCGGGCGACAAGGCGAACGACGCCCTGCGCATCACCGCCGCCGATGTCCGGGCCAAGGTGGTGGGCGAAGGCGCCAACCTGGCCATGACCCAGAAGGCGCGCATCGAGGCCGCACGCCACGGCGTCCGGCTGAACACCGACTTCCTCGACAACTCGGCCGGCGTGGACACCTCCGACCACGAGGTGAACATCAAGATCCTGCTGGGCGAGGTGCTGGCCAACGGCGCCATGGACCGGCCCAGCCGCGACAAGCTCCTGGCCGAGATGACCGACGAGGTCGCCCAGCTGGTGCTGCGCGACAACTACCTGCAGACCCAGGCGCTGAGCATCGAGGAGGCGCTGGGCAGCGCCGGCCTGGAGGGTCAGGCGCGGCTGCTGCGCGATCTGGAAAAGTCCGGCAAGCTCGACCGGACGGTCGAGATGCTCCCCGGCGACGAGGAGATCGCGGCCCGTCGGCAGGCCGGCCAGGGCCTGATGCGGCCGGAACTCGCCGTGCTGCTGAGCTACGCCAAGATCCGCCTGTTCGACGATCTGCTGGCGACCGACCTGCCGGACGATCCGCAGATGGAAACCGACCTGGTCGGCTATTTCCCGACGCCGCTGCGCGACCGGTTCCGCGACGCCATCCTGCGCCACCGGCTGCGGCGCGAGATCGTGGCCACCGCCGTGGCGAACGGCATCGTCAACCGCATGGGCCCGACCTTCGTGCCCGATACCGTCGAGAAGACCGGCGCCGGGCCGGGCGACGTCGCCCGCGCCTTCGTGGCGGCTCGCGAGGTGTTCGACCTGCCGTCCATCTGGGCCGCCATCGAAGCCCTGGACAACAAGGTCCCGGCATCGGTCCAGATCCGCATGCTCCAGGAGACCCGCGGCCTTCTCGAACGCGCGGTCGCCTGGCTGGCGGTGGGCGGGAAGCTGGACCTGACGGCCTGCGTGCGCACCTACGGCGCCGGGGTGAAGGCGCTGTCCAAGGCGCTGCCCCGCATCCTGTCGGCCGAACACAAGGCGGATCTGGATGCGCGTGCCCAGGCCCTGACGGCCGAGGGTGTTCCGGCCGATCTGGCGGCCCGGGTGGCGGCGCTGCCGGTGCTGGCCGCGGCGCTCGACGTGACCCGGATCGCCGAGACCTCCGGCAAGGACGTGGGCAACGTGGCGGTCGCCTACTTCGCCCTGGGTCACCGGTTCGGCTTCGAGTGGCTGCGCGGCATGGCGCGGGCCCTGAAGACCGAGAACCATTGGGAACGTCAGGCGCTGGCCGCGGTGGTGGACGATCTCTACGCCCAGCAGAGCGAGCTGACGGTCCATGCGCTGAGGGTCAACGGCAAGGGTGATCCGATCCAGGCCTTTGCGGCCACCCGCCCCGCCCCCGTCGCCCGGGCCGAACAGCTGCTCACCGAGTTGCGCGCGGCGCCGACGGTCGATCTGGCCATGCTGTCGATCGCCAACCGGCAGCTGCGGGGTTTGGTCGCAGGGTGAACCGCGCCGCCTGGGCGCCGCTGGCCGAGGAACTCGCCCGCTGGGACGCGGCCGGAATGGCCGCGACCTTCTGGTGGCGCGACGACGACGCCGCCGCCCCGGGCCCGGCGCTTGATCGGCTACTCGACATGGGCGAGCGGTACGGCGTGCCGCTCGCCCTGGCCGTTGTACCGGAACCCGCCGTCCCCCCCCTGGCGGACCGGCTGGCGCGGGAACCGCAAACGACCGTTCTCCAGCACGGCTGGGCCCACCGCAACTGGGCGCCGGATGGCGAGAAACGGCAGGAATTGGGACCGCACCGTCCCACCGCCGCCGTGTGCGCGGACATCGAACGGGGCCGCGAACGCATCGCCGCCCTGTTCGGGGACCGCGCGCTTCCGGTCCTGGTTCCGCCGTGGAACCGGATCGCGCCCGCGGTCGTGGAACAATTGCCCGCGTTCGGGATTTCCGGACTCTCCACCTTCGGCCCACGTCCGGCGCGGGTGGCGGCGCGCAGTGTCCTTGCGGTGAATACCCACGTGGATATGATTGACTGGCGCAATCGCTGTGCCGCGGCTCCGGAGGTTGTGGCCGCGCAGGCGGCGGCGCATCTCGCCGCCCGCCGGACCGGCCGGGCCGACCCGGACGAGCCGACCGGGTTTCTGACGCACCATCTGGTGCACGGGGATGCGGCATGGGATCTCTGTGCCCGCGTCCTCGATTTCTCCATGGCCTGCATGGCCGTCCGCTGGCTCGATCCGCGGACCGTATTCGAGGTTCGAGGATGACCCCCGCTTCGACCTTCCGCTATCCCTTCAGCACCCTGGCCGCGGATTACGCCCGCGCTGCCGCGGGCCTGGCGCTCACGGCACTGCCGCTGTCGGTCCTGGACGTCCATCCCGTGGTCGGCTGGACCCTGGCGGCGATGGCGGCGCTGTTCCTGGCCTTCCTTCTGC
Organism: Azospirillaceae bacterium; assembly: GCA_035645145.1. GTDB lineage: Bacteria > Pseudomonadota > Alphaproteobacteria > Azospirillales > Azospirillaceae > CANGXM01. The sequence goes on from DASQNC010000073.1 coordinate 25,893, forward strand.
GCACGGCCGAGCGGCAGATGACCGCGGTGTCGCTCGACGGCGAGGGGGTTTCGGTGGCCGGCTGGCGCCGCCGCTCGGTGGCTTGGCACGACCTTTCCGATCTTCGGCTGGCCTTCTATTCCACCCGCCGCGACAAGGCGAAGGGCTGGATGCAGTTGACCGTCAAGGGCGGCGGCCGGGCCCTGACGGTGGAATCGACGCTGGACGGGTTCGACGAGTTGGCCGAGCAGGCCGCCGAGGCCGCGTTCCGCAACGGCGTGGCGATGAGCGACGCCACCCTGGGCAATCTGGCGGCGCTCGGGATCACCAATCCGGGGACCGGGTCCCCGGACGAGGGGACCCACGCCCGGACCGGCACCGGAGGGCGGGAGACCGTGGGTTGGGGGGATTGGGGCCGGAGCCGATGACCGACCTGCTCAACGTCCGGGACCTGAAGGTCGAATTCCGCGTCCAAGGGGGCGTGGTCCGGGCGGTGCGCGGTGTTTCCTTCCGGGTGAGGCCCGGGTCGACCGTGGCCCTTGTGGGTGAATCGGGGTCCGGCAAATCGGTCATCAGCCAGGCGATCATGGGCATCCTGCCCCAATCCGGCCGGATCACATCCGGCCGGATTCTTTTCCGGGACCCCCTGGGCGACGGGACGGTGACGGATATCGCCGCACTGGATCCCGAAGGGTACCGGATGCGCGACATCCGGGGCGGCCGCATCTCGATCATCTTCCAGGAGCCGATGACCTCGCTGTCGCCGCTGCACACCATCGGCGACCAGATCGGCGAGGCGGTGCGGCTGCACCGGGGCGTGTCCCGGGCCGACGCCCGCAGACTGACGGCGGTGATGCTGCGCCGGGTACGGTTCCCGAACCCCAGGCAGGCCCTGGACACCTACCCGTTCGAATTGTCGGGCGGCCTGCGCCAACGGGCGATGATCGCCATGGCGCTGATCTGCCGTCCGGCGCTGCTGATCGCGGATGAACCGACCACCGCGCTCGACGTGACCATCCAGGCCCAGATCCTGAAACTGATCCGGGATCTCCAGGCGGAGCTGGGGATGGCCGTCCTGATGATCACCCACGACCTGGGCGTGGTCGCCAACATGGCCGAGGAAGTGGTCGTCATGTACAATGGCGAGGTCATGGAGGCCGGGCCGTCGGAGGAGATCTTCCGGGCGCCGCGCCACCCCTATTTGAAGGCCCTGCTCCACGCGGTGCCGCGCTTCCGGATGGCGCCCGGCGAGCGGCTGGTGCCCATCCGCGAGATCCGGTCCGAGCCCGAGGGCCGGCTCCTGCAGCGGGACCGCGCCCCCTGGCCGGCCGGCGCCGACGCCGCCGGGCCGCTGCTGCAGGTGTCCGGGGTCTCCAAGACCTTCACGCCCCGCGGCGGTGGCCTGTTCCGCCAATCCGGCGCCGGTGCCCCGCGCATCCTGGCGGTGAACGACGTCAGCTTCGAGGTCCGCCGGGGCGAATGCCTGGGATTGGTGGGCGAAAGCGGCTGCGGGAAGACGACCCTCGGCAAGATCCTGATGCGGGCGCTCGCACCCGACGGCGGCAAGGTGGTCTTCAACGACCATGGCACGCCGGTTGATGTGCTGGGACTGGAGGGCAATGCGCTCACCGCGTTCCGCCGGCGGCTCCAGTTCATCTTCCAGGACCCGTTCGGCTCGCTGAACCCGCGGATGACGGTGTACGACATCATCGCCGAGCCCCTGGTGATCCACGGCATCGGCACGCCGGCCCAGCGCGAGGAGCTGGTCCGCGAACTGATGACCCTGGTCGGCCTGGACCTCCGGCACCTCCGCCGCTATCCGCACAGCTTTTCCGGCGGCCAGCGCCAGCGCATCGGCATCGCCCGCGCGCTGGCGCTGCGCCCCGACATGCTGATCTGCGACGAGCCGGTGTCCGCGCTGGACGTGTCGATCCAGGCGCAGATCCTCAACCTGCTGAAGGACCTCCAGGCCAAGCTGGGGCTCACCTACCTGTTCATCAGCCACAACCTTGCGGTCGTGGACTACATGGCGGACCGGATCATGGTCATGTGCCGGGGCCGGATCGTCGAGATCGCCCCGCGCGAGGCCTTGTTCCGTTGGCCCGTGCATCCCTATACCCGCGCGCTGCTGAACGCCGTCCCCGAGCCCGACCTGGACGCGCCTTTGGATTTCGACGCCCTTCTCGGCGCGCGCGCCTCGGATCCGACGACCTGGCCCCAGCCCTTCACCATCGGGGCCGGCCCGGCCCCCGGTCTGGTCGAGGTCGGCGAGGACCATCTGGTCCGCGCCTCGCACGCCCCCGCACGCCTGGAGATGGCCGTATGATCCGCGTCCGCGCCCTCGCCGCCCTCGCCGTCGCGTGCCTGCTTGCGGCGGCGCCGGCCGCCCTCGCGCAGACCGCCGCCCAGACCGCGACGCCGGACCCGCAGGAGCCGCCGATGCTCCAGGAACAGGTCGGGGCCGGCAAACTGCCGCCCGTGGCCGAGCGGCTGCCCCGGCCGGCGAAGGTGGCCACGCTGGTCGACGGCGAACAGGTCGTGGGCCGGCACGGCGGTGACATCACCACCTTGATGGGCCGCGCCCGGGACACGCGCATCATCTTCGCCTACGGCTACGCCCGGCTGGTGGCCTGGACGCCCAAGCTGGAGCTGGAGCCCGATATCCTGGAACGGGTGGACACGGAGGAAAGCCGGGTCTTCACCCTGCACCTGCGCGAAGGCCACCGCTGGTCCGACGGCCAGCCCTTCACCACCGAGGATTTCCGCTACTGGTGGGAGGATGTGGCCAACAATCCCGCCCTGTCCCCCTACGGCCCGCCGGCCGAGATCCTGGTGGACAACGAACCCCCGACCGTCGAGATCCTGTCCCCGACCGCCATCCGGTACACCTGGCCGAAGCCGAACCCCTACTTCCTGCCGGCGCTGGCCGGCGCACGGCCGATCCAGATCTATTCGCCGGCCCACTACCTGCGCCGGTTCCACGAGAAATATGCGAACCCGGAGGAGTTGAAGCAGCGCATCCAGCAGGGCGGGCAGCGCGGCTGGGCCCAACTGCACAACCGGATGGACAATGCCTACAACTTCGACAACCCCGACCTGCCCACGCTCCAGCCCTGGCAGGTGACGAACGCCCCGCCGTCCGAGCGCTTCGTGTTCGTGCGCAATCCCTATTTCCACCGGATCGACCCGGAGGGCCGGCAGCTTCCCTACGCCGACCGGCTGGTCATGCAGGTGGCCGACAGCCGCCTGATCCCCGCCAAGACCGGTGCCGGCGAAACGGACCTCCAGGCCCGCTACATCCGGTTCGACAACTACACGTTCCTCAAGGACGCGGAGCAACGGAACAACTACACCGTCCGCCTCTGGAAGACGGGCAGCGGTGCGCAGCTCGCCCTGTACCCCAACCTGAACGCCACCGACCCGGTCTGGCGCACGCTGATGCGCGATGTCCGCTTCCGGCGGGCGCTTTCGCTCGCCATCAACCGGGACGAGATCAACCAGGTCGTCTATTTCGGCCTGGCCACCCCGTCGCAGAACACGGTCCTGCCGGAAAGCCCGCTGTACCACGATGCCTACCGGGACGCCTGGGCCGGCTTCGACGTGAAGAAGGCCAACCAGCTTCTGGACGAGGTCGGCCTGACGAAGAAGGACCGCGCCGGAACCCGCCTGTTGCCCGACGGCCGGCCGGTCGAAATCGTGGTGGAGACCGCCGGCGAGAACACCGAGGAGACCGACGTCCTGCAACTGATCGCGGACGGCTGGAAACGCGTGGGCGTCCGCCTGTTCTCGCGCCCCTCCCAGTTGGAGGTGTTCCGCAACCGCGTCTATGCCGGGGATGCCGTCATGGTGATCGCCAAGGGCGTGGACAACGGCATCCCCACCGCGGACATGCCCCCCGGTGAATTCGTCCCGGTCGATCAGGGCCAGTACCATTGGCCGAAATGGGGGCAGTTCCGCCAAACCCGCGGGGGCGCCGGCGAGGCGCCCGACCTGCCGCCGGCCCTGAGTCTTCTGGACCTGCTTGGAACCTGGCAGAACGCCAGGGACAGGGCCGGGCGCGCGGATGCCTGGCGCCGGATCCTGGAAATCCATGCCGACCAGGTCTTCACCATCGGCATCGTCGCCGGGGTGCAGCAGCCAATCGTCGTGCGCAACATGCTCCGCAACGTCCCGCGCGAGGCTCTTTTCAACTGGGACCCGGGGGCTTTCTTCGGCATGTACCGCCCGGACCTGTTCTGGTTCGAGCGGCGCGGCTAGGCCGGCCCGGACCCCGGCCCTGGGGCCCTCTTGCGTGAACGCGTTCCCGTGAGCACACCGTCGGAGGCCCTGACCGATGCTGGCCTACACCGTCCGGCGCATCATGATGATGATCCCGACGCTGCTCGCGATCAGCGTCATCACCTTCGTCATCATCCAACTGCCCCCGGGCGACTACCTGACGACGCTGGTGAACGAGCTGCAAAGCCGCGGCGAGAATGTGGACCAGGGCCGCCTGGATTTCCTGCGCCGGACCTACGGGCTCGACCGTCCCATGGCGGAGCAGTACCTGATCTGGCTGGGCGGCATGCTGACCGGTGATTTCGGGTACTCCTTCGAATACCAGATGCCGGTGCGCGACATGATCGGCGACCGGCTTTGGCTCACGATGCTGGTCTCGTTCACCACGATCCTGTTCATCTGGATCGTGTCCTTCCCCATCGCGATCTATTCGGCCACGCACCAGTATTCCTGGGGCGACTATGTGCTGACGTTCATCGGCTTCATCGGTCTCGCCACGCCCAGCTTCATGCTGGCGCTGGTGCTGCTGTACTTGGCCAATGTGCATTTCGGCCTGTCCATCGGCGGGCTGATGGACCCGGAGTATCTCGACGCCCCCTGGAGCTGGGCCAAGGTCGGATCGGTGCTGGAACACCTGGTCATTCCGACGCTGGTGATCGGCGCATCGGGCACCGCGGCCATGATCCGGCGGCTGCGCGCGAACCTCCTGGACGAGTTGCAGAAGCAGTATTACGTGACCGCGCTGGCCAAGGGCCTGCCGCGGCGCCGGGCCCTGTGGAAATATCCGCTGCGGATGAGCCTGAACCCGTTCATTTCCGACATCGGGAATCTGCTGCCGCAACTGGTGTCGAGCGCAGCCATCGTCTCCATCGTGATGTCGCTGCCCACCACCGGGCCCATGCTTCTGGACGCGCTGCGCAGCCAGGACATGTACCTGGCCGGGACGTTCCTGATGTTCCTGGCGCTGCTGACGGTGGTCGGCGTGTTCCTGTCGGATCTCGCGCTGGCGGTGCTGGACCCCCGCATCCGCCTGACCGGAGGGGCGACGAAATGAGCGCGACCGACCTGCCGGATGCGGATACCCCCCGCCCCGCCGGGCCGCGGGACGGCCGGCTGCCCCACTACGTCTCGGACGCGCCGTTCGATCCCTATGCGGTCGAGCGCATGCCGCCCGAGCAGGAACGCTACTTCATGGCGTCCCAGTGGCGGATGATGTGGTGGAAGTTCAAGCGCCACCGCCTCGCCGTCGCCGCGGCCGTCGTCCTGGCCCTCCTGTACCTCAGCACGCTGGTCAGCGAGATCCTGGCACCGTACGGCCTGGACACCCGGCACGGCCGCTACCTCCATGCCCCGCCGCAGGCCGTGCACCTGTTCCACGAGGGCGAGTTCATCGGACCGTTCGTGTACGGGCTGCGCTACCAGTTGAACATGCAGACCCTGAAGCGGGAGTACACGGAGGACCGGACCAAGGTCCAGCCGATCCGCTTCCTATGCTCCGGGGACGAGTACCTGTTCTGGGGTCTGGTCAGCTGGGATTTCCACCTCGTCTGCCCGGCCGAGGGCGGGACGCTGTTCCTTCTGGGAACGGACAGGCTGGGCCGGGACCAGTTGTCCCGCATCATCCACGGCACCCGGATCTCGCTGACCGTGGGCCTGATCGGCATCGCCGTCAGCTTCACGCTGGGAGTCGTGATCGGGGGGATCGCCGGCTATTACGGCGGCTGGGCCGACAACCTGATCCAGCGGATCATCGAGATCATCCGCAGCTTCCCCGAACTGCCGTTGTGGATGGCCCTGTCGGCCGCGATGCCGGTGAACTGGAGTCCGATCCTCGTCTATTTCGGAATCACCATCATCCTCGGCCTCCTGGATTGGACGGGCCTCGCCCGCGCGGTCCGGTCCAAGCTGCTGGCGCTTCGCGAGGAGGATTTCTGCGTGGCCGCCGAACTGATGGGCGCCCGGCCGCGCCGGATCATCTTCCGGCACCTGATGCCCAGCTTCATGAGCCATCTCATCGCCTCGGCCACCTTGTCGATCCCGGGCATGATCCTGGGCGAGACGGCGCTGTCGTTCCTCGGGCTCGGCCTGCGGGCGCCGATCACAAGCTGGGGTGTGCTGCTGAGCGAAGCGCAGAACATCAACGTGGTGGCGCTCTATCCCTGGCTGATGTGGCCGGTGGTGCCCGTGGTGGTGACAGTGCTCGCATTCAACTTCCTAGGCGACGGCCTACGCGATGCGGCCGATCCATACACCCGCTAGGCTAGATCTATGACTAGGGTCTGATGCGCGAGAAGACGGGGGTATCTACCCCCGTTGCGTGTCTCACCCTGGTTCGGAACAGGGGGATAAACTTCCTTCCGATGATTGGGGACACCCCCACGGACGGGTCAGCCCAACGAAATCCCGGACAGGAGACCGACATGGTTGAAGCGAGCAACCGTCAAACCGCGCTTGCGACCTACCGGCTTCGCTACCAGACGGCGACCATCGACGCCTTCAGTGTCTGGACGGAGATGGCACGGAACATTCGGCCCAGCACGCTGAAGGCCCTGGTGGACGACATCACCCGTGCGGTCGAGATGGACCCCGAGAGCCGGCCGCTGCGCGCGCTCAAGGAATGGATGCTCAGCGTGCAGGAGTCCGCGCAGAAGACCCGTACGGTCGCGGAGCTGGACAACCGGCTGGCGACCCGGGCGATGGAGCGCCAGCGCCCCACCGCGCTCGCCGCCTCGCTGGTGCAGCAACTGTCCGAAAGCTCGGCGGCCGGCGCCGCCTGAAGCCGGCGCGAATCCCCCTCTCCCGCCCGGTGCGGGAGAGGGATGGACCGCGCCATAGGCCCCCTGCGGCGATCCCCTTACAGGTTGAGCACCATGCCCTCACGGGCAACCACCGTGCCCGGCCGGATCCGGTCGGCGGTCTGCGCGATTCGGTCCATGAACGCGTCGTCGTGGGACGGGTCGTGGTGGAAGAGAACCACCTGCTTCACGCCGGCGGCGTCGGCCACACGCAACGCCTCCTGCCAGGTCGAATGCCCCCAGCCCTGGAAGCGGGGGTATTCCTCGTCCGTGTACATGGCGTCATAAACCATGACGTCCGCATCCCGGGCCAGCGTCAGCACCCGCGGGTCGGGACCACCGGGCAAGTGCTCGGTGTCCGTGATGAGCGCGAACACCTTGCCGCCGAACTCCAGCCGGTAGCCGCAGGCGTTGTTCGGATGGTTCAACAATCCCGTCTTCAGCACCACGCCCGGCACCGGCGCAAGCGTCGTGCCACAGGCGAACTCGTTGAAGGTGCAGCTTGCCTGGAACACGTCGAGCGACACCGGGAACAGCGGCGCCATCATCAGGTTCGTCAGCACGTCGCGCAGCGTCTGCCCGGGCACCAGGTGCCCGGCCCAGAGCCGGATGTGGTTGCGCGAATCGAACGCCGGCCCGAAGAACGGCAGACCGCCCACATGGTCCCAATGGGTGTGGGTGAAGAACAGGTCCAGGGAGACCGGCGCGTGCGACCCGAGTTCAGCCCCCAGGGCCCGTATGCCGGTCCCCGCGTCGAAGACGATCAGGTGCTCGCCGCACCGGACCTCGATGCAGGTTGTGTTCCCACCATAGCGCACGGTCTCGGGGCCGGGGCACGCAATGCTGCCCCGGACGCCCCAGAACTTGATCGTGAAGTCACCGGCACCGCGCAAGGTCCGCGGATCTCCCAATCCGATATATGTCGCTCGAACACACTCTCGCCCGAGGCGTCTTCGCGTGTCGAGGGGAAAAGGGGGTAGGACGGGCCCATGGGGCCGGCCAGGGCCGGTGGGGGAGCACGGCCGGGGGGGGTGCGTCCCTACGCCTCAAGGTACGAGACGGTAGCCGCCCGGTTCGGTCACCAGAATTCTGGCTGCCGACGGGTCGCTTTCGATCTTCTGGCGGAGACGGTAGACATGTGTCTCCAGCGTGTGCGTCGTAACGCCCGCGTTGTAGCCCCAGACCTCGCCCAGCAGCACCTCGCGCCCGACCGGCTTCCGGCCCGACCGGTAGAGGTATTTCAGGATCTGGGTCTCCTTCTCGGTCAGGCGGATCTTGCGGTTGCGCGCCACGTCGATCAGCACCTTGTTACCGGGCCGGAAACTGTAGGGTCCGATCTGGAACACGGCGTCGTCGGTTTGCTCGAACTGGCGCATCTGGGCCCGTAGCCGCGCATGCAGCACGCCCAGGCGGAATGGCTTGACGATGTAGTCGTTGGCCCCCGAGTCCAGACCCTGGATGGTGTCGGCATCGCTGCCGGCCACCGTCAGCATCAGGATCGGACAGCGCACCCCTTCCTGGCGCATCGACCGGCACAGGTCCCGCCCATCCATGTCGGGCAGGCCAACGTCCAACAGGATGGCACCGAACTGTTCGCCCCGCACCCGTTCGAGCGCTTCCGCCCCGGACTCGGCCACCTCCACCTGGAATTCATCGAGCAGGTTCAGTTGCTCGGCCAGGGACTGGCGCAACGCCTTGTCGTCCTCGACCAGCAGGATGCGTTTGACCCCGGTCATCGTTCCACATCTCCGCCCGGCCGCGCAAACCCGGAGCGGCTCCACGCCGGGCCCGCATTGCCCCGGTCATCGGCGACCGGGACGGTGTTCCGGATGGCATGGGCCATCGCGGTTCTCCTCAGCCCATCAGCAGCCCGCGAGCCGTCGCGAACATGGGGCCTTCCGGATCGGCAAGCTTGTCGACCACGCTGAAATGGTGGGTCCCCGGCATCGGGATGACCTCTGCCGGCAGGCCCCGGCTGGCCCAGGCGGCATGGTAGTCCGCCTGCTGGCGCTGGAACTCGTCCGTCTCGTCGCCCCCGACCGCCAGCAGCAGCGGCGGCGATGCCGCGGGCAGCACGTGCAGCGGGCTGTTCCGCCGGGCGGTGGCCGCGTCCAGGTGCAGATGCTGGTTCAGGTAGCTCAGCCGAATCGGTTCGAGGTCGAACAGTCCGCTGATCGCAAGCCCGCCGACCACGCCCTTCGGCCGGCCGGCGTCGGACAGCACCATGGCGGTGAGGTGCCCGCCGGCCGAATGGCCCGTCACCAGGATGCGGGCGGGATCGAAGCCCAGGTCGGCGGCATTGGCCCCCAGCCAGGCCACGGCCGCCCGGTTCTGGCGCACGATTTCGTCCATCGTCACATGCGGGCACAGGGCGTAGTTGATCGCGGCCACGGCCACGCCGCACTCGACCCAGGGGGCCGCCAGATAGCTGAAGTAGCGCTTGTCGAAGGCGAACCAGTAGCCGCCGTGGATGAAGACCAGCAACGGCGGCGCCCGCCGGCCGGACCCCACGGCCGGGAACAGGTCCAGGGTTTCGAGATCATGGGAACCGTAGCGCAGGTCCTGCCGGACCGGCAGCCGCGCGCGCGTGGCGGCGCTTTCGCTTTCCCACCTGTCGAAGATCGTCTGACAGCCCGGAACCGCAAGGCGCATATTGTATTGCGCGTCCAGACCGGCCTGGTCATAGACGTGATAAATCAAGGCCATGGCCTGCTCGCCTCCCTCTGGGGCGAGAATTGCCCCGACCGCCGGGGTGGTCAAGACGCCAGGAGTGGGGGCCCGCGGACGCTCCCGCGTGCCCACTACCCCCTCAGCTTTCGAGCATGCGCCGGAGCAGCTCGACATCCTCCGCGAACGAGCGGTCGATGGTGCACAGCTCCTCGACCTTGCGGACCGCGTGCATGACCGTGGTGTGGTCGCGACCGCCGAACTTGCGTCCGATTTCCGGCAGCGAGCGCTGGGTCAACTGCTTGGCCAGGTACATGGCCACCTGCCGCGGCCGGGCGACTGCGCGGGCACGACGGGCCGAGGACATGTCGGCCAGGCGCACATTGTAGTGCTCGGCCACCTTCTTCTGGATCTCGTCGATGGTGATGCGCCGGTCGTTGGCGCGCAGCAGGTCGTGCAGAACCTCCTGCGTGGACTCCAGGGTGATCGGCCGCCCCACCAATTCGGCATGGGCCACGATCCGGTTGAGCGCTCCTTCGAGCTCGCGCACGTTGGAACTGATCTTGTGGGCCAGGAACTCCTGGACCTTCTGCGGGATCAGATGGCCAAGCACCTCGGCCTTGGCCTGGATGATGCCCAGCCGCAGCTCGTACGTGGTCGGATGGATGTCGGCCACCAAGCCCCATCCCAGCCGCGAGCGCAGCCGCTCCTCCATCCCTTCGAGGTCGGACGGCGACTTGTCGGCGGAAACGATGACCTGGCGGTTGTTGTCCACCAGCGCGTTGAAGGTGTGGAAGAATTCCTCCTGGGTGGAATCCTTGCCGCTGATGAACTGCACATCGTCGATCATCAGCACGTCCACGGAGCGGAACTGCTCCTTGAACGCCATGGTGTCCTTGAACCGCAGCGCCCGGATGAACTGGTACATGAACTTTTCGGCCGAGAGATAAATCACCCGGCGATTTGGGTCGCGCTTGCGGATGTGCCACGCGATGGCATGCATCAGGTGGGTCTTGCCGAGGCCGACGCTGCCGTACAGGAACAACGGGTTGAAGGTGACGGTCGTCGCCTCGGCCACCCGGCGGGCCGCCGCGAACGCCAACTCGTTCGGCTTGCCCACCACGAAGTTTTCAAAGGTGAAACGCGCGTCGAGCGGTGCGGACAGGTCGTCGCGCTCCTCGGCGACATGCCCCCCCTGCGTCCCAGCCGCCGGGGCCGCGATGGCCGTTCCGCCCGACGACCGCACCGGCGCCGGGGCAATGTCGTCGACAGGCGCATGGCCGCCGAGGCCCGCGGGCTCCATCTGGGGTTCGGCCACGGACACGGGCGCGCACGGGGCCACGACCACGTCGACCTTCTGAACGCGCGGGTTTTCGCCCGTCCACAGCATGCGGATACGATCGGCGTAGTGGGTGACCACCCAGTCGCGCATGAATCGGGTGGGCGCAGCGAAGCGCACTTCGCCGTCGGTCATGTCCTGGAGCTGCAGCGGCATCAGCCAGCTACGGAACGCCGTCTCGCCGACCTCGTCCTTCAGCCTGCCGCGCACGCGCGCCCATTGCTGATCCAGCGAAACGCTCAACGACATGCACCCCGGTCCCTATGACACAGCTTGCCCGTCCGCAAAGGACGGTCTTCCTCGGCGGACGCAACGCCAAAACTTGCCCGTGCTGGCCAAGGATGCTCCAAGGCCAGTTTACGAAAAGTTTTAAATGTAAGGTGTTACCCCAATTTAGCGGCCCGGAATTCTGATCGGTTTTGGTAGAGAGTCAATGACGCTCTACACGTTCTACTTTCGATCGATTCCGATAACGCCTTGGACATCGGTCGTCCTCACAGAGGACGGGACTTTAGCCCTGACCGCTGGGGCTGACAACAGGACGAATCCAGAACGACGAAAAAAGCAAAGGTCTTTCGCCGATACCATTTGGACGCAAGAAACCCGCACGGTCACCACCCTAAGTAGGCAGCGGACCGTCCGGAGTTAGCGCATAGGCATGAAAAAGGCCGCACCGACTCAGCGGTGCGGCCTTGCGTTGTGGTGCGCGGTCAGGCGCCGAGCTGCTTGATGCGGCTCGACAGGCGCGAGATCTTACGGGCCGCCGTGTTCTTGTGCAGCACGCCCTTGTTCACGCCGCTCTGGATCTCGGGCTGGGCCACCTTGAAGGCTTCCTGCGCAGCCGACTGGTTGCCGCTGGCGATGGCCGCCTCGACCTTCTTCACGAAGGTGCGGATACGGCTGACGCGGGCCCGGTTGACCTCGGTGCGGCGCTCGGTTTGGCGGATGCGCTTTTCTGCGGACTTGTGATTAGCCATGGAATTCCTTGCTCTCGGACGCAGTGGGCCCGGAAGAGGCGCGGTATTTAGCGCCGAGCCCGATCCCCGTCAAGGGGATTCCGAACCCGGCCGCCGCGCCCCCTCCGGCGGATGGACGTCAACGACCCTTGAAGGCCGGCTGGCGCTTGTCGACGAAGGCCGCCATGCCTTCCTTCTGGTCTTCGGTGGCGAAGGTGGAATGGAACAGGCGGCGTTCGAACCGGATGCCTTCCTCCAGCGTCGTCTCGAAGGCGCGATTGACCGCTTCCTTGCACATCATGACGACCGGGGCCGACAGCTTGGAGATGCGCTCGGCCACCTTCACCGCTTCGTCCACCAGTTCGCCCAGGGGCACGATCCGGCTGACCAGGCCGCAGCGCTCGGCCTCGGCGGCATCCATCATGCGGCCGGTCAGGCACATTTCCATGGCCTTGGATTTGCCGATGAACCGGGTGAGCCGCTGGGTCCCGCCCGATCCGGGGATTGTCCCGATGGTGATCTCCGGCTGGCCGAACTTGGCGTTGTCGGCCGCCAGGATGAAGTCGCACATCATGGCCAGTTCGCACCCGCCGCCCAGCGCATAGCCCGCAACGGCGGCGATGACCGGCTTCCGGCAGGTGGACAGGCGCTGCCATTTCCGGGTGATGAAGTCGGACTTGTAGACGTCCATGAACGAGAAGCCGGCCATCTCCTTGATGTCGGCACCGGCGGCAAAGGCCTTTTCGCTGCCGGTGACCACCAGGGCGCCGATCTCGTCGTCGGCCTCGAAGACGTCCACCGCCTGGGCCAACTCGGTGACCAGCTTGTCGCTCAATGCGTTCAGCGCCTTGGGCCGGTTCAGGGTGATGAGGCCGACGGGGCCGCGGGCCTCGGCGATGATGGTTTCGTAAGCCATGGAACGGTCTCCGCGTTCAGCAGTGGGTCACCCGGTCGGACGGTCCGGTGGAACGGGCCGGCGGGAACGGCCGGCTCATTCCGGTGACAGAATGAACCGCACGGTTAGTGTGCCGCGCGTGCCGGCGCCAGTCTCCGGAAGAATTTCCAAACGGAGCACCTCGCCCTCGCGGGTGTAGACCAGCTCGCCGGCGGGACGCCAGCCCAGCTGGGGAAGGCTGTCCCGGTAGAAGCCGCGCACCTGGGCCGCATCCACACGTCCGCGGGCCGCCGCCTCGACGACCCGGCCTTGCGGTTTGTCGAACCGCACGAGCTGGTCGGGCAACGGGGTGAGGCCGGGCATGAGCGGCAGATCCTCGACGCCCGCGACGAAGCGGACGGGGTCGGCCGCACGCACCGGACCCGCGGACAGGAGCGCGACCGCGGCGAGGGCCAGCAGAACGAGGGGCTTCAAGGTGCGCAGCATCGGGCGCCGATGGGAACGGGGGCGCAAGGGCTGCGCCGGGTCACCGCTTGTCGTACCTCAGCGCTGGCGCCGCGGGCAATGGAAAGTGGATCGCCCGGCCTGCACCGTCCGGCGGATCCCCCCGGTCCGGGCCACGTCGCAGGTGCACCCGGGACAAGCCCCCCGTTCCCGGCCGTAGACCCCGAAACGGTGCTGGAAATAGCCGAGTTCGCCCGTGACCTGCACGTGGTCGCGCAGGGACGAGCCGCCGGCGGCGATGGCTTCCTCCAGCACGGCGCGGATCGCGGCGGACAGCCGCTCGGCACGCGCGCCGACGACGGTGCAGGCCGCGCGCAGCGGGCTGATCCCGGCACGGAACAGCGCCTCGTTCACATAGATGTTGCCCAGCCCTGCCACCACGGCCTGGTCCAGCAACGCCGCCTTGATGGACGTGAGGCGGCCGGCCAGGCGTTCGGACAGGACGGCGGCGTTGAACCCGTTGCCCAGCGGCTCGGGCCCCAGCCCGCGGATCAGCGGATGGGCCTCCCAGTCGGCCTGCGTGGCCAAATCCATCATCCCGAAACGCCGGGCGTCGTTGAAGCGGACGGTGGCGCGGTCCTCGGTGTCGAAAACCACGTGGTCGTGGATGCCGTAGGGCGCCTGCGGGTCGTTGCCCACCACCATGCGCCCCGACATGCCGAGATGCGCGATCAGCACCGTGCCGTCGTCCATATCGGCCAGGATGTACTTGGCGCGCCGGCGCACCCGCTCCACCCGGCGGCCCTCCAGGCGCGCGGCGAAGCCCGCCGGCAGCGGCCAGCGGAGATCCGGGCGGCGCTGCACCACGCGCGCGAGGCGCCGGCCCTCCAGCACGGGCCGCAGGCCACGGACGACGGTCTCGACTTCGGGAAGCTCGGGCATGGGGTGAGCCTTAGAGCAAATTCCACCCGGGTGGAACCGCCCGGGTGGAATTTGCCCAATCGGACAAGCAGCTAGAGCACGACCGCTCGATCCACGGGATCGAGCCGTGCTCTAGCGCCTTTCCGGTTTGCGGGGAATGGGCGTGGTGCGGAAACACGCGCCTGCGTGTTCCCCCGGCATGCCGCACCAACCGCCCTCCCCCCGCGGACCGACCGCCTATTTCCTGGGCGCCGGCGCATCCGCCGCCCAGGGTGTGCCGACGACGGAAAAGCTCGGCTTCGGGATCGCCCACTATGTCCGCGAATGCCAGTGCAACCGCGACGATCCCGTCGCGCTGGCCAGCTATCTCACGCTGGTCCACGGAGTGGGCGAGGATACCATCGCGCGCATGGCCGGGGCGTGGACCGACTATCTGCGGCGACGGACCGAGCGGCTTCCGGGCTCGGACGGATTTCCCAGCCTGATCGAACTGCTGAGCATCCTCGACCTCAGCATCGCCAAGGGCCTGAGCTTCGGCCCCTCCGAACGGCGGCGCGGCCGGGCGCCGGCGACCTTCGAGTTCGACACCCGCACGCTCGCCGATGTGCGCGAGGAGCTGACCAACGCCCTGGTCTTCACCTTCCACAAGCTGCGTTCGCGCGAGATCGAGAACCGGTACGACGAGTTCCTCGACCGCCTTGCCCCCGGCGACACCCTCATCACCACCAACTGGGACACGTATCTGGACTTCGCCATGGCAGGGTCCGCACCGGGCCGCCGGGTGGACTACGGCATACCGGAGGCCCGCGTGTCCCTGCGCCGCGGGCCCGCCGGCACGGACACACCGCCCGCCGGCCAGCCGCCGCTGCTGAAGCTGCACGGCTCGCTGAACTGGCTGTTCTGCCCGCGCTGCGCGAACCTCCACGTCAACATGCACAAGGACATCGCCTCGTTCCGCGGCTCGGAAGCCGAGCGCCGGCGCTGGCCGTCCGACCGCTATTGCGGATGCGGGGCCGAAATGGATGCGGTGATCGTTGCGCCGTCGTTCGTGAAAACCTATGGCAACCCCCACCTGGCCCGGATCTGGACCCAGGCCCAGAAGGCGCTGGAGGCGGCGCCGCGGTGGGTGTTCATCGGCTATTCGCTGCCCAGCGACGACCTGGAGATCCGCGCCATGCTGCTGCGCGCGCTGGCCACCCGCCGCATCCAGGCCGCACCGCCGGCGGTGGAGGTCTACACGGCCGGGTCGCGGCCGGATCTGGAAGGCCGGTACGCCGACCTTCTGCGCGGATGCCCGATGCGGATCGACGGGCGCGGGTTCGAGGGCTTCATCGAGGGCGGCGGCGGGGAGGATCAGCCGCCGGCCTTGTCCCCGGCAGACCACTCCCGCGTGCCCAGGGCTTCGGCCAGACGGTGAGCCGCACTGCCCCGCCGGGCCGGCTTCTGCTGGCTCTCATGGGGGGCCCACCCCGCCAGATACAGGACCTGGAAGGTGGCCGGAACACGGCCGTCCGGTTCGGCGAACAGCTCCACATAACGCTGGGCCGCGCGGAACAGCAGCTCGCGGCCGGCCGGCGTCCGGGGCCGGTCGAGGACGGCGTTGGTCTCGCCCATCGCCCGAAGGTCGCGCATCAGGGCGAAGGGATCCTTGTAGCTGACCGTGATGGTGTCGCTGTCCACCACCGGCAGGGCGAAGCCCGCGCGTTGCAGCAGACCGCCCGCGTCCTTCACCTCGGCGAAGGGCGAGATGCGCGGGGACAGGCCGCCCTTCAGCTCCAGCTCGGCCTCCATCAGCGCCCGGCGCAGTTCGAACAAGGTCTCGCCCCCCAGCATGGCACCCAGGAAGAACCCGTCCGGCCGCAACGCCCGGCACACCTGCACCAGCGCCCCCGGCAGGTCGTTGACCCAGTGCAGTGACAGGTTGCTGACCACCAGATCGAAGCTGTCGTCCGCAAAAGGCAGGGCCTCCTCGTCCGCCGCGACGACGGTGACCGCCGGCAAGCGGGGGACCCTGGCCGCGAGCGCGGGCGACAAGTCGGCGCAGACCACCCGCTCGACCCCTTTCACGCCCAGGATGCGCCGGGCCATCTCGCCGCCGTGGCTGCCCAGGTCGAGGGCCGAGGGAAAGCCGCGGTTCACGTCCAGCAGCCGGTCGGCCAGCCGGTCGGCCACCTCCTCGAACAGGAACGCGTGCCCGGCCCAGCCGGGGGCTGCGCGGTCGCGGCGGCGGCGCACCAGGCGCCGATCGAAGACGTACATGGCGTCGGACATGCGCGCCCATATGGGCGTGCCGTTCCCGTATTGACAGGGCCGCCCGCATGTCCGCCCACTTCCCCGATGGTTGCGGTCGTCACACCCCTGGTGCGGGAGGGCCTGGTGCGGGCCGGGGGGCTCCTGCTGGATCTTCTGCTTCCGCCGCGCTGCCTTTGCTGCGGCGAGATCGTCGGCGCCCAGGGGGCGCTGTGCCCCCGGTGCTGGGCCGGCCTCACCTTCATCGGACCGCCCCTGTGCGACGGCTGCGGCCTGCCGTTCGAGACGGTCGGCCCGGACGCGGGAAACGCCGCCCTGCTGTGCGGCGCCTGCGCGGCACGGCCGCCCGGGTTCCGCAAGGCGCGGGCGGCCCTGGTCTACGACGATGCCAGCCGGTCCCTGGTGCTGCCGTTCAAGCACGCCGACCGCACCCATGCGGCCATGGCCTTTGGCGCGTGGATGGCCCGGGCGGGGCACGACCTGTTGGCCGACGCCGATCTGGTGGCGCCGGTGCCCCTGCATCCGCTGCGCCTGTTCCTGCGCCGCTACAACCAGGCCGCCCTGCTGGCCCACGCCGTCGGCCGGGCGGCCGGGGTGGAGGTGGCGCCCGACCTGCTGGTCCGCCGGCGCCGCACCCGGAGCCAGGGCGGACTGTCCCGGACGCAGAGGGCGAAGAACGTCCGCGGGGCGTTCGGGGTGCATCCCCGGCGCGCGGACCTTGTCCGGGGCCGGGCGGTGGTCCTGGTGGACGATGTGTTCACCACCGGCGCGACGGCCGAGGAATGCGCCCGCGCCTTGCGGACCGCGGGTGCGGCCCGGGTGGATGTGCTGGCGCTGGCGCGGGTGACGAGGGACGCCTGAGGGACGGCACGCCACCGATCCGTGCGTGTTGATGTCCGGGCATGTCGATGTTTGCCGCGGCATCCGCCACGGCCTATGTGAGGACGATGCAACCCAAAGGAAGGTAGGGACCGGACGGCCATGGCGAAGGTGCTGATGTATTCCAGCCCGTTCTGCGGATACTGCATGCGGGCGAAGGCGCTGCTGAACAGCAAAAGGGTCGAGTTCGAAGACATCGACGTCGACGCGGAACCCCGGCGCCGGCAGGAAATGATCCAGAAGGCTGGGGGTCGGACCAGCGTCCCGCAGATTTTCATCAACGGCGTCCACATCGGCGGCAGCGACGACCTGCACGCGCTGGATCGCACGGGGAAGCTGGACGAGATGCTGGCGGCCCAGGCCTGAGGGAGCCGGATTGGACGTCCGCTGGCGGGTGCGCTTGGCGCCGCGGACATTGCCGGTTGCCCCGGTCCAAAGGCGAGGCCGTCGCGCCCGAAGGGCGTCGAGGCGGCGGCCCGCCTTCTCCCGTTTGTCCGGAACACCGCACGGCACCCGGTGCGCCATGGCGGGCAGGCCGTGCGCGCCGCTTTGCATGGCCCGAAGAGACCGGAACGACGCAGCCGTTCCCGACCGGCGTCCCGAAGGCCGCGGATCGGCGAGGCCGTAGGCTTTGCCAAGCCGGACTGCCTAGATCGGCCGGGAACCGGTTGTAACCCAACCCCTTCGATAGTTCCGGCGCCCCAACCTCCGGCTAGGGCCGGGAATGTTCCATTTCGAAGTGAGGGATAGCCCAATTATATGTAATTCCCGCTCATCACTTACCGCCATGGATCGTCTATCGGCGCGATCGTTCCGACGCTAACGTCATTTCACAATAATTTTAACAAAACCTCTTGGAGCCCGGTCGCACGTGGCAACAGCGGCTGGATCTCCGGTGGAAGATGCGTCGGAGGAAAATCCATGCGCAAGACGATCGCGGCCGCACTGCTGCTCGGCAGCATCGCCGCCCCGGCCCAGGCGAACGGCCTGGGCGAAGACCGTCCCTTCCAGTTCCGCAGCCCGGCCGAGATTCAGGTTCGCATGAATGCGCTGGACCTGATGGAGCGCAAGAAAGGCAACTACTACGGCCAGTGGACGGCCAGCCACAATTACACGACGTTCCAAACCTTCAACGCGGGCAACATGGTCAACATCACCAACGGCGGGACGACATCGTCCACCGGCGGTGGCGGCGGGGTGCCGGTGGGAACGCCGCTGAACCTGACCCAGACCAACAACGCGACCAACACGACGAACAACACTGGCGCGCAACCGTCGCGCTGAGCCCCGCGTCGCGATCAAAACAGGGTTTTGGACCATGAAGAATTTGAAGGGTGGCCTGCGCGCCACCGTGGCGGCACTCGGCCTGCTCACCATGAGCGCCTGCGCCTCCGATGGCCAGTACGCGGTCCAGGGCGGCACGCCTCCGACCACCAATTTCCAGCCGCTCACCGATGCCTTCGCGTGCGTCGGCCGAGAGATCCGGGGCAGTGGTCCGGTCCGCATCGCCGTCGGCGACGTGAAGGACTACACCGGCAAGGTCAGCTTCGAGGCCGAGGAAGGCGGCTACAAGGTGACCCAGGGCGGCGCCTTGATGGTGATGAGTGCGCTCGGCCGGCTCGCGCCGCAGATCCAGCAGGTGGAGCGCTTCGACACCAGCGTCTTCCGCCAGGAACTCGATTTCGTCGGCAAGCAGATGGTGCGCGACCCCGGCCCCGGCATGGGCGTGGTGCGCGTTCCCACCGCCGGCATGATCGAGGGGGCCGACTTCCACATCCTGGGTGGCATCACCGAGGTGAACTACAACATCCAGTCCGCCGGGGCGGAGGTGAACGTCGCCGGCATCGGCGCCGGGGCGCGGTACTTCGTGCTCAACGTCGCCGCCGACCTGCGGCTGGTGGACGCCCGGTCGCTACGGGTGGTCAAGACCGTGAGCCTGCAAAAACAGGTCGCGGGCCACGAGGTGAAGGCGAACGTCTTCCGCTTCTTCTTCGCCGACAGCCTGTTCGACATCAACGCGGGCTCCAAGCAGCAGGAACCGATCCAGATGGCCGTCCGTGCGGTCCTGAACCGCGCGACCCTGGAGCTGGTCACCGCCGCCTACGGCAAGAGTTTCGATACGTGCGTGGATGCGGCCGAACAACCGTTCAGCCTGCCCAAGCCGGATCGTCAGAGGCCCATCGTGTCCGAGGCGCCGGCGGTCATTCGCCCGGACCGCGCCTAGGGCATCAAAAGGCACCGCCCGCCGCATGGGTGGCGGCGGGCGGGGAATTGTGCGCCACCCTCGGTCCGTTGCAGCGGACCGCCAGCAACGCGCCTGTCGCTTGGGTTTCCCTGGCAGGATGTTCCCGAACGATGGGTGCGAGGTTAACAACCAACGCTCCAAAGGGGCAAGGGAGACTTTCATGAACCTCAAATCGCACCTGCTCGGCGCCGCCGCCTCCATCGCCCTCGTCACCGTCGCCGGCGCCGCTTCGGCGCAGAACGTGGTCGAGCCGGTTCAGCACAACCACGCCCCGGTGGTCGGCCAAGTGCTGATCAACACCACGGGTGGCGGCATGCACATCCCGAACGGGATGAACGCCACCTCGCTGGCGGTCGGCAACGCGATCTCGATCAACGTCGAGAACGCCGCCAAGTCGATCACCCCGGCCACCTATCAGCGCAACCGCTCCAGCGCCCCGGTGTCGGCCTCGCTGGACGTGAAGGTCGGCAACGCCACCCTGTCCGGCCCGGCCACGATCAACGCCACGGCGCAGGCCCAGGGCAACAGCCTCGCCACCGCGCCCACCAACGTGGGCTCGATCAAGCGCGCCGACATCAACCAGTGGAACCAGGGCCAGATCACCTCGACCGTGTCCGTCGCGGCGACCGCCCCGATGAACCAGCTCGAGGCGGTGTCGAGCGCCCAGGGCAACAACGTCTTCATCAAGGCCAAGACGATCGGCGCCGGCGACTACATCGAGATCGAGCAGGACAACAGCGGCGCCGTCACGTCCAACCTGACCATCGCCAAGGGCTCGGCGTTCAACGTCCTCGCCAACTCCGACAGCAAGATCAACTCCCAGGCGGTGGGCAACCTGATCTCGCTGGAAGGCACCGGCTTCGTGCCCCACGGCTACGGCCAGGGCGCCTACAACATCTCCATCGACGCCGACCGCCTGCGTCAGGAGAACATGGGCAAGATCACGGCCAACCTGAGCATCGGCGAGGCCGGCACCGGCGGCGCGACCGAGTTCAAGAAGGTCGAGGCCTCCGCCCGCGCCATCGGCAACGTGATCAGCCTGACCGGCAAGAACTCCGACGCCGCGCACACGTCGGTCGAGCACGTGATCCAGAAGAACAGCGGCGCGGTCTCGGCGAACGCCGTCATCCGCGACGTGAACGCCACCTCCGCGGACTTCAGCGCGGTCGCCGTCGGCAACTCGCTGTCGCTGACCGGCGCGACGGTCAACCTCGGCGAGCCCGGTTGGGACAAGTACTACGGCCCGCATGGGGTGTCGCAGCTCAACACCGCCCCGGTCACCGCAACCATGACCGGCGGCGGCACCACCAGCGTGTCGGGCGTCTACAACGTGACGGCCGCCGCGATGGGCAACGTCATGAGCGCGACCGGAACCTCCTACACCGACTACAACCTGTCGCAGACCAACATGGCGCAGGTGACGGCGGTGAACACCTTCACCACGACCGGCCTGAACGCCGGTACGCTGAACGTGTCGGCCCAGGCGGTCGGCAACTCCTTCAGCTTCACCTTGAAGTAAGGGCGCTCCGGCCGGCGGGGGCTTGAGGCTTCCGCCGGCCGGACCGGATGTGGCACCGAGGAGCCTGGAGGACCCGCTGGTGACGCATCACGACCCTTTGACAAGGTCGACCACCATCCAGCGGTGCGACCGCCCCCTTGCCACGGGGGGACGGCGGCCGGGAAGGGCGGGCCGTCAACCCGCCCTTCCTGCATTGCGGTTCGCCGGCCCCATCGAGGGTCTCCGCCGCCTACCGGCGGTGGAGACCGGCGATGTTCGGATGCGGCCCGGCGGCGAACCCGAACTCGAAGCCGTGGATACCCAACGAGAAGGACGCGAAGGACCCGCGGCCGTCATCGGGATCGTCGCGGCCATGGACGACAATGATGGCCGGCCGCCAATCGTGGGCAACAGGAGCCGGCGGCAGATCGCCGACCTGGACCGGCTGGCCGATGGCGACCGACCGGGCCAGCGGCGATCCCACCGCCGGAACGGGCGCCGGCTGCGCCGGGACGGAAAAAGGGATGGCGGCCAAGGCCGCTGCCAGCACGATGCACCGCATACCGGACCTCCGCAACGGAACCGTGGCGGGAACGCCGCGCCGCCGCCGGCGGTTCCGAAACCACGGCTCGCACGCGGCCTCCGACCCACGTGCTCCGGCCCGGACCGTCAGGCGGACGGCAGGGGTTTCGGCTCGGGATCGCCGTCGAGGCCCACGCCGGGTGCCGGGTCCTTGACCGCACACAGGCGCTGGACCACGGCGGCCTTGGGCGAGGCAACCTCGCCCTGCTCGAACGCCACGATCTGCATGCGGCCCCCCTGCGGGCCGCCCCATGCAAGGTCCAGGAGCTCGCCCGAGCGCAGCAGGAAATCGGGGCTGCCCGGGCGGCCGTAGCGTTCGTTACCCCGCATGTACGTCTCGTAGACGAGCACGCCCCCCGGCTCCAACGCATCCAGGATGGCCGGGAACAGGGGCCGGTGCAGGTAGTTCGTGGCGACCACGGCCGCGAAGCGGCGGCCGGGCAGCGGCCAGGGGTTGCCCTGCTCCAGGTCCGCCCGCACCAGTTCGACCGGCCCCCTTCCGGCCAGGTCCTGCACGCCGCGCAGATCGAGATCCACGGCGACGACCGGATGGCCGCGGTGCAGGAACAGCCGTGCATGGCGGCCGCCGCCGCATGCCAGATCGAGCACCGGCCCGCCCGTCCGGACGAGCGGGGCGAAACGCGTCACCCAGGGAGAGGGGGGTTGGAACATCCTCAGCACGTCCCAAAGCCGAGTGCCAAATTCGTCTTGTCCAGGAACGAAGCCTGCCCAATTGATAGGGGAAGGCCCACATTCCGCGACAGTGCGCGCGCGCCCATGATCAAGTTCGAACTCCGATGCACAGCCGACCATACCTTTGAAGGGTGGTTCCGCAACGGTGCGACCTTCGACGCCCAGGCCGCCGCGCACGAAATCAGCTGCCCGGTCTGCGGCTCGACCGACGTGTCCAAGGCTTTGATGGCTCCGCGCATCGCCAAGGGCAAGCCCTCGCCCGACGAAGCGAAGGCCCTCAAGACGGAAGCCATGAAGCAGTTGCAGGCCCTGCGCCGCGAGGTTGAGGCCAACGCCGAGTACGTGGGCCCGAACTTCGCCGAGGAGGCCCGCAAGATCCACTACGGCGAAGTGGAGACCAAGGCGATCTACGGCGAGGCCAGCGATCAGGAGGCCGCCGCGTTGCGGGAGGAAGGCGTCGAATTCGCCCGCATCCCCTGGGTGCCCAACACGAACTGACCGGCCGCATGGCCCCGGCGGCCGGCCCCGCGCGTTGAACGGGCATGGATGCCCGCATGCCCGCCCCTGCCACCCATCAGCCCCCCCTCCCTCTTGAATTGTGGCCCACCGACCTGGACGGTGCCCGTGCGGTCCAGGAACGGCTGCGCAGCCGTGTGCTGCCCGAGGACCGCTTGGGTCCGATCCGTCGAATCGCCGCCATCGACGCCCACCACAGCGAGTCCACCGGCTTGAGTTGGGCGGCGGTGGCCGAGGTCGATGCCGCGACCTTGGAACTGACGCGCAGCGTGATGCTGTGCCTGCCGACCCGCTTTCCCTATGTGCCGGGTTTCCTGTCCTTCCGCGAGGCACCGGCCATGGTGGCGGCGCTGGCCCTGCTGCCCGAGCCGCCCGACCTGGTGGTGGTGGACGGGCAAGGCCTGGCGCATCCGCGGCGATTGGGCATCGCCTGCCATGTCGGCGTGCTGACCGGCCTGCCGACCATCGGGATTGCGAAGTCGATCCTGGTGGGCCGGCACGGCCCCCTCGGTCCCGCCCGCGGCGAACGCGCGCCCATGGTCCACCGCCGCGAGGTGGTGGGCATGGCCCTGCGCACACGGGACGGCACGCAGCCGGTCTATGTGTCGGTGGGGCACCGGGTGGGGCTGGACACAGCGGTCGAACTCGCCCTGCGCCTGTCGCCGAAGTACCGGATTTCCGAACCGGTCCGTCTGGCGGACAGGATTTCCCGCATGCACCCGGCCTGACGCATGCAGGCATGCGCCCGGCTTTGTCCAGTTCCCCAGGCGCCGGCACTCCGCTTGGCTTGCGCGCCAGTCGGCACGGGGTGCCGTCGCCCCCTCCGGCATGCGAAGGCCGCAACCTTCGCACACCGGCATCAGAGCCGATGGAATGTCCACCGGAGCCGCTAGCGCCCGCCCGCGTGGCGAAGGGCGGCGGTGCGCGCGTGGGGAGCAAGGTCCGCATACTCCCCGCCGCCCGACGCCTGCATCAGCCCGGCCCGCAACAGCTCGAATCCGAGGTCGGCGCCGTCGGTGAACTCGCACCGTGTGACCTGGCGGATGGCGCGGCAGGCGACCGAGCGGTCGCGTGCGTCCAGGAAGTCGGCAATGGCCGCGGGCGACCGGCCGACGGCGGGGACCAGCCCATCCAACCGAACCTCCACGCCCGCGACCCGGAAGCGGTTGCCGCCCGCGTATCCCGGCACGCCGAGGGCCTGGACCTCCTTTTCGTAGGCCCATTGCACCTCGGCCCGGCGCACGTAGCCCTCCTCGGCCCCGCGGACGACGCGGATCCATTCGCCCGGCGCGGTGCGCCCCTGTCCCAGCGACAGCAGGGGATCGCCGGCGCCGGCCCGCCACAGGACCGGCGCATCGGCCCGGGGTTCGGCCAGGATTTGGGTGGGGGACCGGGCCAGATAACGGGTCATCCGGGCCGGCTCGTCCGTTGCCGCCGGCCGGGATCCGGGCGCCACCCCGGCGGCGGGCGGCGGCGACGCGGTTTCGACCGCCGGATTGGCGACCGGACCGGCCGCCGATGCCGGGGCCGCGACCGGCTGGCCCGACGGCGGTCGCAGCGGACGTACGGGGCCGTCGTCCTGGCATCCCGCCACGAGCAGCGCCATCGTTACCAAGCCCGCCCGCCCGGCCCGAAGGGCCATGCGTTCCGCGCCCCGGCCCACGGCCACCGCGCCCATCGATACCGCCGTCATGCCGCCCGCCCCGCCTCAGCCCCGCGCATCAACCATTGGGCACGGCCCGGCCCATGTAGTTGATGTCCAGGTCCCCCGGCGCCAGACGGAAGGCGTCGGCGAACGGGTCGTAGGCCACGCCCGTCAGGTCGCGCACCTGGAGCCCGTGGCGCCGCAGCGCGGCCGCCAATTCGGACGGCCGGACCAGCTTGCGCCAGTCATGGGTTCCGCGCGGCAGCCAGCGCAGGATCCACTCGGCCCCGATGATGGCGAAGGCGAAGGACTTGGGCGTTCGGTTGATGGTGGCGAAGAACAGCAGGCCGCCCGGATCGAGGACGCGGCTGATCGCCTCGACGAACAGGTCCATATCGGCCACGTGCTCCACCACCTCCATGGCAAGTACGGTGTCGAAGCGCTCGCCGGCCTCGGCCAGCGCCTCGACAGTGGTGGCGCGGTAGTCCACCACAACCCCTGAGTCGCGGGCATGCGCGGCCGCCACGCCGACCGAATCCGCCTCGGCGTCGATGCCGACGACCTCGGCCCCCATGCGGGCGAGCGGCTCGGACAGGAGCCCGCCGCCACAGCCCACATCCAACACGCGCAGGCCGGCCAGCGGCTGCGGCGCATGCGCGTCGCGGCCGAAATGGGCGCACAGTGCATCCCGGATGTAGGCGAGCCGGACCGGGTTCAGCTTGTGCAACGGCCGGAACTTGCCGCGCGGATCCCACCATTGGGCGGCGATGCTGCGGAAGCGGGCGACCTCGGCCGGGTCGATGGTGGAAGCTGTCTCGGCGCGCATCGGGCGGAACTCGGACAAAAAAGGGAGCCCATTCGGGCAAAAGGCTGTGCGTCCGGGCTAACCTTGCCTCGGAACGGTGCCACAGAGTATGGAAGAGCTTTCCACCGGCACAAGAGCGGGAGCCAATGGCGCGCCTCGTCCTCAAGTTCGGCGGCACCTCCGTCGCGGACATAGAGCGCATCCGCAACATCGCGCGCAAGGTCGAGGCCGAGGTGAAGGCCGGCCACGAGGTCGCCGTCGTCGTCTCGGCCATGGCCGGCGTGACCAACCAACTGGTCAAGTACTGCACCGACATGTCCCGGCTGCACGACGCGCGCGAATACGACGCCGTCGTTTCGTCCGGCGAACAGGTGACCGCCGGCCTTGCGGCCATCGCGCTGCAATCCATCGGCATTCCGTCGCGGAGCTGGCTCGGCTGGCAGGTTCCCGTCCGCACCGACGACACCTTCGCCAAGGCCCGCATCCAGGAGATCGACGGGACGGAGCTTTTGCACCGGATGGCCCAGGGCGAGGTGCCGGTGATCCCCGGTTTCCAGGGCGTGGCGCCGAACGGGCGCATCACCACGCTGGGCCGCGGCGGATCGGACACCACGGCCGTGGCCTTGGCCGCGGCGCTCAAGGCCGACCGCTGCGACATCTACACCGACGTCGACGGGGTCTACACCACGGACCCGCGTATCGTGTCGACCGCGCGCAAGCTGCCGCGGCTCAGTTACGAGGAAATGCTGGAAATGGCGTCGCTGGGCGCCAAGGTGCTGCAGACCCGCTCGGTCGAGATCGCCATGAACCACGGCGTGCGGGTGCAGGTGCTCTCCAGCTTCGAGGCGGCGCCCGGCAGCGATCTTCCGGGAACCCTGGTGGTCAGCGAGGACGAGATCGTGGAACAGCAGATGGTCAGCGGCATCGCTTACAGCCGCGACGAAGCCAAGGTCACGCTCCGGCGCGTGGCGGACACGCCGGGCGTCGCCGCCCGCATCTTCGGCCCGTTGGCCGATGCCGCCGTCAACGTGGACATGATCGTCCAGAACGTCTCGGACGACGGGAAGTCCACCGACCTGACGTTCACGGTCGGCCGGGCGGACCTGGACCGGGCGGTGGCGGTGCTGGAGAAGGCCCGCGAAACCCTGGCCTACGAGGGTGTGACCACCGACCCGAACGTGGTGAAGGTGTCGGTGATCGGCGTCGGCATGCGCAGCCATGCCGGCGTCGCCCTGACCATGTTCCAGGCCCTGGCGAACGAGGGCATCAATATCCAAGTGATCACAACCTCCGAGATCAAGATCAGCGTTCTGATCGCGGAGCGCTATACGGAGCTCGCACTGCGCGCCCTGCATACCGCATACGGTCTCGACAAGGCCTGATATCATGGACACCGCCGACGCCCGGGCACATCTGGATCGACTCTGGGCGCGGGGCCGTGCGTTCCTGGAAACCGACCTCGCCGTGATGGGCGGGGCGATGACCTGGGTCTCCGAACGCAATCTGGTGGCCGCCATCTCGAACGGCGGCGGCTTCGGGGTGCTGGCGTCGGGCTCGATGACGCCCGACATGCTGGCGGCGGAGATCGAGGGCACCAAGGCCCTGACCCGGCGGCCGTTCGGTGTCAACCTGATCACCCTGCACCCGCAGCTCGACCAACTGATCGACGTGTGCGGCGCGCAGGAGGTGCGTACCATCGTGCTGGCGGGCGGTCTTCCGCCGGCCGCGGCGATCAAGCGGGCCAAGGACACGGGTGCACGGGTGGTGTGCTTCGCCCCAGCCCTGGTCCTGGCCCGGAAGCTGGTGCGCATGGGCGTGGACGCGCTGGTGGTTGAAGGCATGGAGGCCGGCGGCCACATCGGCCCGGTGTCCACCTCGGTCCTGGCGCAGGAGATCCTGCCCGTCGTGCGCGAAGTGCCCGTGTTCGTGGCCGGCGGCATCGGCCGCGGCGAGGCCATCGTGGCCTTTCTGGAAATGGGCGCCGCCGGCGTGCAGCTCGGCACGCGGTTCGTCTGCGCCACCGAGTCCCGGGCCCACCCCAGGTTCAAGCAGGCGTTCATCCGGGCCGAGGCGCGCGACGCGGTGCCGTCGGTCCAACTCGACCCGCGGTTCCCCGTCATCCCCGTCCGCGCGCTCGCCAACGAGGGCACGCAGCGCTTCGCCGACGTCCAGCGCGGCGTCATCGAGCGCGTGAACCGGGGCGAGCTGACCCAGAAGGAAGGCCAGCTCGAGATCGAGCATTTCTGGGCCGGCGCCTTGAGGCGGGCGGTCGTGGACGGCGATGTGGAGACCGGCTCGGTCATGGCGGGCCAATCCGTGGGCATGGTGGCGCGCGAGCAGCCCACGGCCGAGATCCTGGCCGAACTGATCGAGCAGGCGGTCGAGGCCATTGCGGCGCGCAGGCGCCGGTACGAGGACCGGCCCAGGGCGGCCGACTGACATGACGGAAGCATCGGGGACGATCACCCCAGGACGCGGCGCTCCGGGAGCGGGGCCATCGGAAGGACCGGTGGCGAACGGCATTCCCGTCGGCGGCACCGCCGGCACGCTCCGACGGCTTTTGTCGGCGCTGCGGGACGTGATGGCGGGGTCGGGCAGCGCCCAGACCCGGCTGGACAAGATCGTGCAGCTGATCGCTGCCGAAATGGGCGCGGACGTGTGCTCGTGCTACGTCATGCGCGCAGGCGAGGTGCTGGAGCTGTTCGCCACCAAGGGTCTGAACCCGGCGGCCGTGCACACCACGCGCCTGCGGGTGGGCGAAGGGCTGATCGGCGACATCGCGGCCCGGTCGCGGCCCATCGCCCATTCCGACGTGCGCGCCTATCCGAACTTCGCCTACCGGCCCGAGACCGGCGAAGACCCGTTCGAGTCCCTGATGGGCGTGCCCGTGCTGCGCGACGGCCGCGTGCGCGGCGTCCTCGCCCTCCAGCACAGGGCCAGGCGCCACTACCACGAGGAGGAGGTGGAGGCGCTCCAGACCATCGCCATGGTCGTTGCGGAACTGATGGCCACGGGCGGGCTGGTGGCCCCGCAGGAGATCGGCCACCGCACCGAGGAGGCGCTGCTGCCCTCGCGCCTGGTGGGCATCGCGCTGAACAGCGGGCTGGCGAAGGGCCTTGCGGTGCTGCACCGTCCGCAGCCCACCGTCCGGCAGACGGTGGCCGACGACCCGGAGCACGAGCTGGCCCGCCTGGACCGGGCGGTCGAGGCCATGCACCTGGCCATCGACGAGCTGGTGGAACTGACGCTGGCCGCCGGCGACGGCGAACACAGCGACATCCTGGAAACCTACCGCATGTTCGCGGCGGACCGCGGCTGGCGCAGCCGGCTGCGCGAGGCCGTGCGCAACGGGCTGACCGCAGAGGCCGCGGTCATGAAGGTGCAGAACGACATGCGGGCGCGCATCGCCCAGGCCAGCGACCCGTACCTGCGCGAACGGCTGCACGACCTGGAGGATCTGACCAACCGCCTGATCCAGCATCTGGCGGGCAAGGCGTCGGAGGCGGCGTCGGGCACGCTGCCGGACGATGTGGTCCTGGTCGCGCGCACCTTGGGCCCGGCGGAGCTGCTCGACTACGACCGTCGGCGGCTGCGCGCCGTGGTGCTGGAGGAGGGATCGGCCTCCAGCCATGTCGCCATCGTGGCGCGGGCGCTGGGCCTGCCCGTGGTGGGTCAGGTGCCCGGGCTGCTCTCCCGCATCGACCCATTGGACCAGTTGATCGTCGATGGCGACAACGGCACGGTCCTTGTCCGGCCGAGCGACGATGTTCTGAACGCGTTCGACGAGGCGATGCGGACGCGGGCCAACCTGGAACGCGCCTACGCCGACCTGCGCGCCCTGCCGGCCGAGACGCGGGACGGCGTCCGGGTCCGGCTGGACCTGAACGTCAGCCTGCTGGTCGACCTGCCCCACCTGGAGGCGAGCGGCGCCGACGGCATCGGCCTGTACCGGACCGAAATCCCGTTCATGATGCGCCACGCCTTCCCCGACGTGGAGGCGCAGACCGAATTGTACAACCGCGTGCTGGATGCCGCGGGCGAACGGCCGGTGGCGTTCCGGACGCTCGACATCGGGGCCGACAAGAAGCTGCCCTACATGCCGGCCCTGGAGGAGGAGAACCCGGCGCTCGGCTGGCGGGCGATCCGTATCGGCCTCGACCGTCCGTCGATCCTGCGCCAACAGTTGCGGGCCATCCTGCGCGCCGGCGCCGGGCGTGCGGTGTCGGTCATGTTCCCGATGGTGGCCGAGGTCGCGGAATTCGATGCCGCGCGCCGCATCCTGGACATGGAGCAGGCCCGCGCCGCGGCCGAGGGCGTGCCGCCCCCCGCGTCGCTGAGGGTGGGCGTCATGCTGGAGGTGCCGGCCCTCTGGTTCCAGTTGGACGCCCTGCTCCGGCGCACGGACTTCATCGCGGTCGGGTCCAACGACCTGCTGCAATACCTGTTCGCCAGCGACCGGGGAAACCCGGACATCGCCAACCGCTACGACAACCTGTCCCCGGCCATGCTGCGGCTCATCCGCGACCTGGCCACACGGTGCGATGCGGTGGGAGTCGCGCTGTCGGTGTGCGGCGAAATGGCGGGACGCCCGGTCGATGCCATGGCGCTGGTGGCGCTCGGTGTGCGGCGCCTGTCCATGGCGCCGCCGTCGATCGGAGCGGTCAAGAGCATGGTCCGCGCGCTCGACGTGGGCGCGCTCCGGCCGTTGCTCGACCGGTTGATCGAGGGCACGGATCATTCGATCCGTCAGCGTCTCACCGCTTACGCCAGAGATCACGGCGTGCCGGTCTGAAAAGGGTGTGCAACTTATTGATTACTCCAATTGGTTTTGGTATCGACACTCCCTGGTGCAACTTTCGCCTAGCCCTGACTGTAAGATTTGCAATCGGATTTATTTGTAATTCACAATAAATCCGATGCGAGTCGGTCCGATCCGGATCCGGGGGCGGCCCGCACGGGAGCAAGGGTGCTTTGCTGACGCGTGTTCGCAAGCGCAAGATCACGGACCACCCCGAAGGGCTGGCCGATGCGGCTCCGCACCTGAACATGGACCGCCCCCTGTCCGTCGGCGCAACCTTGAGGGCGCGCCGGATCGAACAAGGGATCGACCTGGCCGCCGTCGCCGACGCGACACGCATTCGCCGCGTGTATCTCGAAGCGATCGAGGAGGGTGAATTTTCCGGACTGCCCGGCGGACAGGCCTACGCCATCGGCTTTCTGCGCACCTACGCGGGCTATCTCGGCTTCGATGAGCAGGCGATCGTCCGCCGCTTCAAGGACGAGCTGGCCGGCGACGTCAAGCGGCCGGCCTATCGGCTGCCGAAACCCATGCCGGAAGGTCGTGCGCCGACGGGGGCCATCCTGCTGATGGCGACCCTGCTGGGCGGCCTCGGATATGGCGGCTGGTACTACCTGTCGGCGACCGAGCAGACCCTGGCCGAGGCCGTGGCCCCCCTGCCCGCCCGGCTGCAGACCCTGATCGAGGGTTGGGGCACCACGCCCGCCGGCGTGGACGTGGCGACCGCGGTGGCCTCGCAGCCGCTTCCCCCGGCGCCGATCGCCCCCGGAATGCCGTCGCCCGCGGTGGGACCGGTTCCGGCGAGCACGGCGGATGTCCAGCTTCCGCCCATCGTCGTGGGGCCGCTGACCCCGCGCACGACCGCATCCGGGACACCGGCCATCCCGGCCGCATCCGGCACGCAGACCGCACCGGCATTGCCCACCGCACCGATCCCCACGCCCCGACCGGCCGAGCCCCAGGCGGCGGATGGGGACGGCGAAGGGGAGGTGGCGCCGGTCGCGGTCGAACTGATCGGCAACGGCGGAACGGCCCAGCCGGCGTCCGGTGTGCTTCCGGTCCCCGCCCCCGCTTCCCAGACGCAGGCGGCCGCCACCCAGACCACCCAGCCGGCCCCGATCGCGCCCCCGCAACCGGGGGAGGCCCCGACCCGCATCTTCGGTGCGGTGGATGGCCCCTCGCGCATCCAGATCCGCGCCACCGCCGACAGTTGGTTCCAGGTCCGCGACGGACGGGGCGAACTGCTGTTCACCCGCGTCATGCGGCCGGGCGACGTCTACCGCGTGCCCGACCAGGTCGGCCTGCGCATGGTCACCGGCAATGCGGGTGGCCTTGCCATCGCCATCGACGGCACGCCGGTTCCGCCGCTGGGCACACAGGGTCAGGTGCTGCGGGACGTGCCGTTGGACCCCGCGCGGCTGGCCCCACGGCCGGCAACCAATTGATCCCGGCGCGATGTCGCGCCCGGGTTGAGGTCGGCCGGGGCCTTTGACGCCCCCTCGCACGGAAGCCGCCGGCCTCCATAGGCTTGGCGCAAACAGGAGCCCCGGCATGTCCATCGGCACGGAAAGCAGAAACGCCTCGGTCCGATCGCTTGCGCCCTTTGTGCCGGCCAAGGATTTCGAGGCGAGCAAAAAATTCTATGCCGACCTGGGCTTCGCATTGGAGCCCGTGGACGATGGCCTTGTCCAAGTCTCCATCGGCCAGTTCTCCTTCCTGCTGCAAGACTATTATGCCGAACAGTGGGCGGGGAATTTTGTAATGCACATGCTTGTGGACGATCTGAACGCATGGTGGGCGCATATCGCCGCGCTCGACCTTGCCGCGCGCTATGGCGTGGAAAGCCCGCGACCGCCGAAGCTGGAGAGTTGGGGGCTGAACGTCGCCTATGTGTTCGATCCCTCCGGCGTGCTTTGGCATTTCGCCGAAGCGGCGGGACCGGGCCGCGGGGGCGTTGCCGCCCTGGGGGCTTGAGGGTGGAAGGCGGCCCTTCCCGCAAGCGTATCCCCCTTCGAAAACGACCGCGCGACTGCGCCATTTCAAACCGGGACGCGACTTGATAGTCCCTTGACTCGCGGCGGCGCGTCCGCACCTTGAGGGCCGCCCCGCCGCGATCCGTGGCCGCAACCCGAAGGCCGAGATGTCGCTCGACCACACGTCCGTCCGCCCGTACCGCCAGATCCTGCGCCGCAAGTCGCGCCAGATCCATGTGGGCAAGGTGCCCGTGGGCGGCGACGCGCCGATCACCGTGCAGTCGATGACCAACACCTTGACCACGGACGTGGCCGCGACCGTCGACCAGGTCCGGCGAATCGAGGAGGCCGGCGCCGACATCGTCCGCATCTCCTGCCCCGACCAGGAGTCGGCGCTGGCGCTGAAGCAGATCGTCCGGGAAGTGAAGATCCCGGTCGTCGCCGACATCCACTTCCACTACCGCCGGGCCATCGAGGCGGCGCAGAGCGGGGCCGCCTGCCTGCGCATCAATCCCGGCAACATCGGCTCGCCCGACCGGGTGCGCGAGGTGGTGCAGGCGGCCAAGGACCATGGGTGTTCCATCCGCATCGGCGTGAACGCCGGCTCGTTGGAACAGGACCTTCTGGAAAAGTACGGCGAGCCCTGCCCCGAGGCGCTGGTGGAAAGCGCCCTGACCCACGCGCGGATCCTGGAAGACCACGACTTCCACGAGTTCAAAATCTCGGTGAAGGCGTCGGACGTGTTCCTGGCCGTGGCCGCCTACCAGCAACTGGCGGAGACGACGGACTATCCGCTGCACATCGGCATCACCGAGGCCGGCGGCCTGCGTGCCGGCACCGTGAAATCGTCGATCGGCCTGGGCATGCTGCTGTGGTCGGGGATCGGCGACACGATGCGCGTGTCGCTGTCCGCCGAGCCCGAGGAGGAGGTGCGCGTCGGGTTCGAGATCCTGAAGTCGCTCGGCCTCCGGCGCCGGGGCGTGACGGTCATCTCCTGCCCGTCCTGCGCCCGCCAGCAGTTCAACGTCATCAAGACCGTGGAGGTGCTGGAAGAGCGTCTCGCCCACATCTCCACCCCCATGAGCGTGTCGGTCATCGGGTGCGTGGTGAACGGTCCCGGCGAGGCCCTGATGACGGACATCGGCTTCACCGGCGGCGGCAAGGGCACGCACCAGGTCTACATCAAGGGCCTGCCCGATCACCGGCTGAAGGACGACAAGATCGTCGACCATCTGGTGTCGCTGGTGGAGGCCCGGGCCCGCGAGATCGACGCGGAACTGGCCGCTGCCGAGGCCCGGGAAACCGTCGCCTAAGCCACGGCGTCAACCGGAAACGCCGTCAGAACTCGACTCCGAAGGTCGCGGCGAACCCCTGCGCGCCGGCCCGGGTCACCGTCACGGTGCGGTCGCCCTTGTCCTGCTCGATCCAGCGGAGGTCGAAGCAACGGGCGGCCAGGGCCACGCCGACGGCGCCGCCGATGTGCCATCGCCGCTCCGTCCAATCCAGGCACGGGCGGCAGAAGGCCCGCCGCCCCTTCGACCCCGTGTCCAGATCGACGCCGAAGCTCGCCAGGAAATCGGCCCCCGCCGGGGTGAGCGAGCCGCCGTCGTCGTCCAGCACCACGTGGCCGCGGGCGACAAGCGCGTCGGCCAGTGCCACACCCAGCCGGCCCGCCAGGTGGTTGTAGCAGGTCCGGGCATGGGCCAGGGCATCGTCGCGCGCCGAACGCGGCCGGTGCCGCGGCGGGCCGTCCACCGTCAGCGCCATGAGGCCTTCCAGCATCGCCGCGACCGCCCCGGACGCGAGACGGTAATAGCGGTGGCGGCCCTGTTTGACGACCGTCAGCAGGCGTCCCTCGACCAGCTTCGCCAGATGGCCGCTGGCGGTCGGGGCGGCCACGCCGGCGACATGGGCCAGCTCCGTGGCGGTCAACGCCCGGCCCGACATCAACGCTTCCAGCATGTTGGCGCGCGCCGGATCGCCGACCAGCGCCGCCACTTCCGCCATGAGAGGTCCCGCACCCATGGCCGGACGATAGCGCGGCGGTGGACACCTGTCCCGCCCCCACACTTCGGTGCGCACCGAAGCGATCCGGGATGACGTGCGCGGCCCCAGCGGCGAGCCTGCCGTCCCCGACATCGGCGCAGGAACCGCCATGACCGAAGACATGCTTCTCCGCACGGCCGGACAGCCCACCCTGCTGGTCCGGCGCCGACCCGCGCGGGGACGGGGGCCCGGCAGGCCCGTCCTCTACATCCACGGCGCCACCTTCCCGTCCGCCCTGTCCGTCGCCTACCGGTTCGAGGGGCGGTCGTGGATGGACGATCTGGCGGACCGCGGCCTCGACGTGTGGGCGTTCGACTTTCCGGGCTATGGCGGCTCCGACCGCCCGGCCGTGTTCGACATGCCGGCCGAGGGCGGGCCACCGGTCGGACGCGCCACGGAGGCAGCGGAACAGATCGGACGTGTGGTCGCCCATGTCGCCGAGGTCACCGGCCATCCGCGCGTGTCCCTGCTGGCCCACTCCTGGGGGACGCTCGTGGCCGGGCTGTTCGCGGCGGAACACCCGGACCGCGTGGACCGGCTGGTGATGTTCGGCCACGTCGCCCGGCGGGACCTGCCCGACCTTTCCCCGCCCGATGCGGAGGGGCGTTGGCGGCTGGTCACGGTGGCGGCCCAGCTTGCCCGGTTCCTGCGGGATGTGCCGGCGGGGCATCCGCCCGTCCTGCTGGACCCGGAGTTGTCGGCCTGGGCGCCGGCTTGGCTGGCCTCCGACCCGTCCAGCGCCGGCCGCTCGCCGCCGTCGGTCAAGATCCCCGCCGGTCCGTCGGCGGACATGCTGGCGGCCTGGTCGGGCGCCCCCGCCTATGATCCACGTCGCATCACGGTGCCAACGTTGATCGTCCGCGGCGCCTGGGACAGCGTGACCACCGACGCCGATGCGCGTTGGCTGTTGAACGGTTTGGGTGGACCGGCCGCGGACGTGAAGGTGCCCGCGGCCACCCACCTGATGCACTTGGAACGGGGCCGCGAAGGCTTGTTCGAGGCGGCCGGAACCTTCCTTGCGGGGTGTTCGACATGATCGCGATCCTCTTCGAGGTCTGGCCGGCACCGGGGCGCCGGGACGACTATCTCGGCATCGCCGCCGACCTGCGGTCCGAGCTGGCCGGGATGGACGGCTTCATTTCGGTCGAGCGGTTCGCCAGCCTGACCGACGAGGGCAAGATGCTTTCGCTGTCGTTCTGGCGGGACGAGGACGCCGTGCGGGCCTGGCGCGAACATGCGGAGCACCGCGAGGCCCAACGCGCCGGCCGGGGCGGCATCTTCGCCGATTACCGCCTGCGCGTGGCGCACGTGGTGCGCGACGACGGCCTGCGCGAACGGACGGAGGCGCCCCAGGGCATGCCGCCGGCCGAAACGCCGGGCGCCAATCGATAGGCCTTGCCTATCCGGGCGCCGTCGGCCCAGATCCCCCGCTGGGAGCAACCCTATCGGAAACGGGAAACGGCATGCCCTACGTGAATCTCCAGATCATCAAAGGCGCGACGCGGTCGCAGAAGGAACAGCTCGTCCGCGCCTTCACCGATGCCCTGGTCGAGGTCCTCGGGAAGAAGCCCGAACACACCCACATCGTGATCCAGGAGATCGAGGAGGAGAACTGGGGCTTCGCCGGCATGCTGACCGACGATTTCATCCGGCAACAGCGTAAGGACAATGGTTAGGGCCTAGGGTCAGGGCCTGGGGCTGAGGCCCGGCGGCGAGGCGCCGTCCCACGCCAAGACGGGGGACGGCGACAATTCCCGGGACCCAACTCAGGCCGCGGGCAGGCCTCAGGCCGCGGGCAGGCCGCGTTCCACGAAGGCGGCCAGTCGGCGGGCAAAGGCGGCCGGGTCGGGCAGCGCCTCACCCTCCAGGATCCGCGCCTGATCCAGAAGCAGCCACGCCGTGTCCGCCAGTTCCGGCGTCCCGCCCTTTGCCGTCGCCATGCCGGCGAGGCGCCGGACCAGCGGGTGGCCGGCATTGATCTCCAGGATGCGCTTGGCCGCGGTGTCGAGCTGCTTGTGCTGCTTCAGCAGCCGTTCCAGGTGCATGTCCATGTCGCCCTCGTCCGCCACCAGGCAGACGGCGCTGTCGGTCAGGCGCTCGGACGGGCGGACGTCCTTGACCGCGTCGCCCAGCGTCGCCTTGAACAGGCCGATCAGGTTGGCGACGTCCCCTTCCGCCGTTGCCTCCGGCTTCGGCGCCTCGTCCGTCGTTTTGATCCGGCCGAGGTC
The DNA here is from genome assembly GCA_035645145.1 of Azospirillaceae bacterium. Lineage (GTDB taxonomy): Bacteria > Pseudomonadota > Alphaproteobacteria > Azospirillales > Azospirillaceae > CANGXM01. Next base: position 62,325 of record DASQNC010000073.1, read on the forward strand.
GGCGCCGCCGCGCGTGACGGACTTGAAGGGCTTTTCCTTGTACGAGGCGACGACCGGGACCCAGAACTCGTCCACCGGGTCGGTCAGCAGCAGAACCTCCACGCCCCGGGCGCGGAAACCTTCCAGGTGCGGGCTGCGCAGCAGGGCCGCCGGATCGTCGCCGGTGATGTAGTAGATGGCGTCCTGGCCCTCCTTCATGCGGCCCAGGTAGTCCTCCAGCGACACCAGCCCGTCCGCACCCGTCGAGCGGAAGCGCACCGCCTTCAGCAACGGGTCGCGGTGCTCCTGGTCCTCGTACAGGCCTTCCTTGAGGACGGCACCGAAGGCATTCCAGAAGGCCTCGTAGTTGCCGTCCGCATCCTCGGCCTTGCGCGCGATCTCCTGCAGCACGCGGCGGGTCACGCCGCTCTTGATGCGCGCCAGCATCGGATTGTGCTGGAGCATCTCGCGGCTGATGTTCAGCGGCAGGTCCTCGCTGTCCACCACACCCTTGATGAACCGCAGATAGGCCGGAAGCAGCCCTTCCGCCTCGTCGGTGATGAACACCCGGCGCACGTAGAGCTTCACGTTGTGGCGCCGGCGCGGGTCGAACAGGTCGAACGGGCGCATCGTCGGGACGAACAGCAGCGCCGAATATTCGATCTTGCCCTCGGCCCGCCAATGGATGGTCAGCCACGGGTCGTCGAAGGCGTGGGCGGCGTGGTGGTAGAACTCCTTGTACTCCGCCTCCGACACCTCGGACTTCGACCGCGTCCACAGGGCCGACGCGCGGTTCAGCGTGGGCGCGTCGTCGCCGGTGCCGAACCGGATCGGCAGCGCGATGTGGTCGGAATAGCGGCGCACGATGTGGGACAGGCGCGCCTGCTCCAGGAACTCGTCCTCGCCGTCCTTCAGGTGCAGCACGATGCGGGTGCCGCGGGCCACGTCGGCGGCCTCCGACACGGAGAACCCGCCCTTCCCGTCCGACACCCAGCGCCAGCCCTGCGCCTCCCCGGCCTTGCGGGTCAGCACCTCGACCTGGTCCGCCACCATGAACGCCGAATAGAAGCCGACGCCGAACTGGCCGATCAGGGACAGGTCCTTCTTGGCGTCGCCGGTCAGGTTTTCCAGGAACCGGGCGGTGCCGGACCGGGCGATGGTGCCCAGGTTCTCGACCAGCTCGTCCCGGTTCATGCCGATGCCGGTGTCGGCGACGGTCAGGGTCCGCGCCTCCTTGTCCACCAGCAGCCGGATCCCGAGGTCGGGATTGTCGGACAGCAGTTCGGGCTGGGTGATGGCGGCGTAGCGGAGCTTGTCGCAGGCGTCCGACGCGTTGGAGACCAGCTCGCGGAGGAAGACCTCCTTCTCGCTGTAGAGCGCGTGGGCGACGATTTCCAGCAGACGGGCGACGTCGGACTGGAAGTTCAGACGTTCCTCGGTCATTGGCAGCTCACAGGGACGGTTCACCGGGACCGCAAACCCTTGGTCGGGTTCGCGTTTTCGCGGCTGATATGGACAAGCGCCGTCCCGTGCGCAAGCCGGGGCGTGCGCCGCATTGAACGCATGGGGAGTAGAAACGCACCCGTCCCGCGCGTGGGACGGGTGGAACGCCTAGATCTGCCCGTCCCAGCCGCGGGCGTCGCGGGCATTGCCTTCGACCGCTTCCACATGCGGCTCCAGCGCGCCCGCCTGCACATGGCGCACCAGCGCGAAGAAGGGCACGGCCAGCATCGATTGCAGCACGACCCAGGCCAGCGCTTCCCAATTGATGCCGTTCGTGGCGAGGGTGGCGAAGCCGGCCTCGTGCACGACGCGGGGGATGGCGTGCCAGTCCAGGCCCTGAAGCCACACTTCGCGCAGGGTGACACCGATGGCGCCGATCCCCGAGCCCACGACCACCAGGGTCGCCAGAGGAACCCGGCGCGCGGCCTGCCCGAAGGACATGGCCGAACCCAGCGCCACCGGCCGGGCTGGGCCGAGCAGGTGGCCGAAGCTGAAGCACGACCACCAGGGCGCACCCGCCGGCCGGTCGAACCAGCGCAGCAGGCCCAGCGCGAACAGGCCCAGCGACGGCACCAGGAAATCGGGCACCGGGAAGTTGCGGTAGCGGCCGTCCACGATCAGCGCCAGGCTGGCGTACACGCCCCACAGCGCCATCGCCAGCGCCGCCGTCTCGCCCAACCGCTGCAGGAGATTGCCACCGAGACCCGCAGTGCCCGGGAGCGGCCCCCACATCAGGCTGTGGCCGGCCCGGTAGCGCGACGTGGGCGGCCGCGGAACGCCGGAAACGGCATCGGCGGCGGCCTGCATGACGGCGGCCGCCACCACGACTTGAAGGACGAACAGCGCCCAGGCTTCGGCGATCTGGTAGACGACGAAGTTCTGGCTGACCACCACCAGCAGCGACGCCACCAACCCGCTCCCCATCACCTGCGCAAGTGCCGCCAGCGCCACGAAGCCCCCGACGGGGATGCGCCGTCCGCGGGTGGCCAGGATCAGCATGATGAGGGCGCCCAGCGTCGAGATCCCGGCGTACAGCCGCCAGTCGGGCTCCTCCACCACCGGGCCGCCGTCGAAGGTGAACTTGTACTTCCGGCTGGCGGTCATCAGGCCCCACTTGGCGCCGACCGTGCCCTCCAGCCGCTCCTTCCAGCGCTGGTCGAAGGCTTCGATGATGTTGTAGTCGAAGCCTTCCTCGCCGGCCAATTTGGCGAAGCGCTGGATGAACAGCGCCTTGTTCACGCGGCCGGGCTCGGCCGGGCCACGGCTCCGGCCGGCGGTCGGCCAACCGGTTTCGCCGATCATGATCGGCTTGTTCGGCCAGCGCTCCTTGATCTGCCGGTAGGCCCAGCGGATGTGGTCCTCCACATGCTCGATGCCGCCCGGGATGTCCTCCCAATAGGGCAGGATGTGGATGACCAGGTAATCCAGCTCGTCGACGATCGCCGGGAAGCGGATGAAGTTCTCCCACACGTCGGCGTAGCCGACCGGCTGCTTCACCTCGGCCTTGACCCGGCGGATGTACGGGATCAGCTGCTCCAGGGTGCGGTCCTTGCGCAGCAGCACCTCGTTGCCGACGATCACCCGCTGGACGACGTCGGGATGGGCGTTGGCGGAGCGGATCAACTGCTGAACCTCCGCCTCGTTCAGGGTGGGCAGCACGCCGATCCAGGCGCCGGCCGTGACCTTCAGCCCGTATTTGCGCGCAAGTTCCGGCACGTCCTCCATGCCTTCCAGGCTGGTGTAGGTCCGCACCCCCTGCACCTGGCGGGCCAGAAGCCGCAGGTCCTCCTCGATCTGGTCGCGCGAGGGATAGACCCGCACCAGCGGGCTCTGCCCGTCGCGGAAGGGGGCGAACGACACGCTCTGCAGACGGCCGCCCGGAATCGGCGGCACCTCGACCGGGCGGTTCGGCCACCACCAGACGGCGAAGTTCACAAGACCGACGGCGGCCAGGACGGCGAGGACGAGAAACTTACGCATGCGGGTCAGGCACCCTTCTCCGGGTCGCAGTGTCCGGGGTCATGGCATCCGGGGTGGACGGCCCCCGGTCCGGCCCGGGGTCGGGGGGCGGCAGGCGCAGAACAGATCGGCGGGTCCGGTGGCGGACGCAAGATCCATCGACGCCCACAAACACGCGGGCGCCACGTTTCTTCCCGCCCTCTGTCGTCCACCCCTTCGACGACGGACGGGTGTCAATAGGTCGAGAAGCCCGACAGGGCGCTGCGGAAGCCTTCCTCAAGCCGCGTGTTGAGGTCTTCCACCATCCGCTGCACCAACTCGTGCATCAGCTTTTCCCGGTCGGCCAGGGTCGCGCCCTCGCCGATGGTGCGCGACCGTTCGACCTGGGTCTCGTACGTGGCGGCGTTGCCGCCCTTCTCGGCTTCCAGGCGAACGGCGATGCGGCCGTTGTAGCGCTCGGTCTGGTCCTGGGCCACGAGCCCGCGCACACCCTCCGTGCGCGGCAGGCTGACCTCCTCGATCCGGCCGTCCAGGATCACCACCCGCAGCCGCCCGTCGGTGCCGGTCCGGCGCAGACGATGGTCGACCCATCGGCGGACCGCGTTCACCGGCGTGGTCGGTGCGAAATGCTCGACATTGGGCTCCGCCATCGGGGCCACGTACTCGTTCACCACGTCGATCTGCGCGACGTTGACCGGGATCTCGCCGAATTGGGCGAAGCCGATCTCGGGCAACGTGGTTTGCGGGCGGGACGGGGCGCAGGCGGTCGCGGCGAGGGCCGTGACGGCCAGGGCGGCAAGGGCGGCGAAGCGGGCGCGCAGACGGCGCATGGGCGGACCTCCGGTTGCGCGGCGCTATAACATGCCGCTTGCGAGCCCTCAAGGCGGGCGCCCCCTCGGATGGGGCATGCCGAGAGGAATACAACACCGGTCCGGGCGACGGGCAGGGCAAGTTTCGGCCGGTTGTGCTATGATGCCGTCATGGCACGGTCCACGCGTTCACGCCCGGGAACCCGCCGGGCGCTGGTTGTCTTTCTCGCCTGCATCCTCGCCGCGTTGGATGCGGCCGGGGCGCCGGACGCCCTGTTGCGCACCCACCCGGACCATCTGCGGCCCGCCGATCCGACGCCCGAATCGCCGACGGAGTCGCGCATGTCCCGCCCGCAGGCGCCCCGGGATCGCACGGTGTACCGCCTGCCCTGGCGGCGGGACGAGATGGCCAAACGCGGGGCACGGCTGGACCGCGACCTTTCCGCCCTGTGCCGGCGCGGGCGTTTCCTGCAGAAGACCGACGGCATGTTCCGGGCGTCGCTGGCCGACGGATGGGTCGGCTTGGCCTTCGCCGATGGTCGTAATCTCAAAGATGATGCAGCCGCGGCCCGGCCGGGTGTGGCTTACCTGTTCGAACAGCAGGATACCAGCGCCTGTACGGTGTGGACGGTCCGCGCCCAGACGATCGAGCAGTATCAGTCCGGCGCACGCCGGCCGTAGGCGCCAGCCGGAAGGAATTGCGAAATGCTCAAGCGATCGACCCTCGTCGCATCGGCCGCCGCCGCTTGGCTGACCGTCGTACCGGTGGGTGCCGGGGCCCAGGGCCTCGGCAGCATCGGCGACGCCTGCCAAGGCCTCGGCTGGGGCCGCATCCTGGGCGGCGTCGCGGGTGCGGTGGGCGGCGGGCTGCTCGGCAAGGAAGTGATCGGGGGCACGCTGGGAACCATCGTCGGCGGTGCCGCGGGCGCGTTCGGCGGCCAATACCTGGGCAAGGAACTGGACCCATCCGATTGCCACGCGGCCAGCCGGTCGCAGCAGCGCGCCTTCGACGACGCCGAGGTCGGCCAGACCATCGAGTGGGACAACCCCCGGACCGGCCGGCGCGGCTCCATCACGCCCGTGCGCGATGGAACGGACCGGCAGACCGGCCAGCGCTGCCGGCAGTTCGAGCAGGACGTCTATATCGACGGCCGCCGCCAGACCGCCACCGGCGTCGCCTGCCAGCAGTACGACGGGACCTGGCGGATCGTCAGCGGGGATTGAGGGGCGGGGATCGAGGGCGGCCCGGCGCCGGCCTGGAACCAAGGTGTCCAGGCCGGCGGCCGCGGGTGGTCACAACGCCTTGATGTCGTCCTCGGTGAAGCGGTAGGCGCTGGAGCAGAACTGGCAGGTGGCGGTGATCACGCCATCCACCTTCATGTGCTCCACGTCCTCGGCCGGCATCGCCTTCAGCACCGTTTCCACCCGCTCGCGCGAGCAGCGGCAGGCGTGGCGCATGTGCACCGGCGCGAAGACGCGCACCCGCTCCTCGTGGAACAGGCGGAACAGGAGCTGGTTGGCCGTCAGGTTCGGGGCGACCAGCTCGTCCGGGGTCACCGTGCCCATCAGCATCATGGACCGGCGCCAATCGTCCTCGTCCGCGCTGCCCGGATTGAAGGCCGCATCCTCGTTGGGCAGGCGCTGGAGCATCAGCGCCCCCGCGCGCCATTTGCCGCCCACCTTCTCGGCCTTCACGGCAAGCCCGGTGACGAGCTGCTCGGACTGCCGGAAGTAGTACTGGGCGCAGTCGGCGATGGTGGCACCCTTCAGCTCCACGATGCCCTGGTAGCGCTCGGTGTGCTCGCCCTGGTCCACGGTGAAGGCGAGATACCCCTTGCCCTGGAGTGCCCGGATGTCGGCCAGCGCCATCTCCCCGGCCGGCAGCGCGGCGATGGCGTCGGCGTCGTACTGGGCGTAGCCGCGCAGGTCGCCGGTCGAGGTGACGTCCGCCACCAGCAGCGTGACCGGCCCCTCGCCCTTGGTCTGCAAGGTGAAGATGCCCTCGTACTTGAGGGCAGCCGACAAGGCCCCGGCGAGCACCAGCGCCTCGGCCAGAAGACGGGCCACCGGCTCGGGATAGTCGTGCTTGCCCAGGATCTCGTCCAAGGTCCCGCCGAGCCGCACAAGCCGCCCGCGGAAATTGGACACGTCGAGCTGAAAGGGTTGGATCAGATCGTCGTCGAGTGCGATGTGCGAATTCTGCGTCACTGTCCCATGCACCAGGTGAGGATGCCCTTCTGAGCGTGCAGGCGGTTTTCCGCCTCGTCCCAGACCACGCTTTGCGGCCCGTCGATCACGCCCGCGGTCACCTCCTCGCCGCGGTGGGCGGGGAGGCAGTGCATGAATATGGCATCGCCCTTCGCCAACCGCATGAGGCGCTCGTCCACGCGGAAGGGGGAGAGGAGATTGTGCCGCGACCCGGCATCGGCCTGGTTCATGGAGACCCAGGTGTCGGTGACGACACAGTCCGCCCCGCGCACCGCGGCCTCCGGGTCGGAGGTGACCGATACGCGCCCGCCATTGTCCCGCGCCCATTGGATGAGCGCGGGCGCCGGCTGCAACGGCTCCGGACAGGCCATGCGCAGCTCGAAGCCGAAGCGGACGGCGGCGTGCACCCAGCTTTCGGCGACGTTGTTGCCGTCGCCCGACCAGGCCACCACCCGCCCCTCGATGGGCCCGCGGTGCTCCTCGTACGTCAGCACGTCGGCCATGATCTGGCAGGGGTGCGACTTGTCGGTCAGGCCGTTGATGACCGGCACCGTCGCGTGCGCCACCAGTTCGCGCAGGCGGTCCACCGCGGTGGTGCGGATCATGATGGCGTCGACATAGCGCGACAGCACGCGCGCGGTGTCGGCCATGGTCTCGCCGCGGCTGGACTGCATGTCGCCCTTGCTCAGGACGATCACGTCGCCGCCCAACTGCTTCATGCCGGCCTCGAACGAGACGCGGGTCCGCGTGGACGGCTTCTCGAAGATCATGGCCAGCAGCCGCCCTTCCAGCGGCTTCGGCCCCGTGCGCCCGGCGCGCTTCAGCCCCGCCGCCCGGTCCAGGATGCCGCGCAGGGTGCCGCCGTCAAGCTGGTCGAGGTCCAGGAAATGCCGCGGCGTGGTCATGACGCCAACTCGGTGCAGGTCTTGTCGATGATCGCGATGGCCTCGTCCACATGGCCCTCGTCGATGATCAGCGGCGGCAACAGGCGCACGACATTGTCGGCGGCGGCCACGACCAACAGGCCGTTGTCGCGCAGACGGTTGAGGAAGTCACTGTTGGGTCCGACGGTCTTCAGGCCCAGCATCAGCCCGGCGCCGCGCACCTCGGCCAGGACCTTGGGGTGGCGCTCGACCGCCCGGGACAGCTTGCGCCCCAGCACGCCGCCGATCCGTTCGACATGCTCCAGGAAGCCCGGCGCCAGCACCACGTCCAGCACCGCATTGCCCACCGCCATGGCAAGCGGGTTGCCGGCATAGGTCGAGCCGTGGGTGCCGGGGGTCATGCCCTTGGCGGCTTCCGCCGTCGCCAGGCACGCGCCCAGCGGGAAACCGCCGCCGATGCCCTTGGCCACCGCCATGACGTCGGGGGTGATGCCGGCCCATTCGTGGGCGAACAGCTTGCCGGTGCGGCCCACGCCCGTCTGGATCTCGTCCAGGAACAGCAGCAGCCCGAACTCGTCGCAGATCTCGCGCACGGCGCGCAGGTAGTCCAGCGAGGCCGCACGGATGCCGCCCTCGCCCTGGATCGGCTCGATGTTGATGGCCGCGGTCTCGGGCGTGATGGCCGCGCGCAGCTCGTTCAGATTGCCGAAGGCCACCTGGTCGAAGCCATCGATCAGCGGGCCGAAGCCCTTGACCATCTTTTCCGACTTCGCCGCCGCGATGGCGGTCATGGTGCGGCCGTGGAAGGCACCGCCGGCGGTGATGATGCGGTACTTCTCCGGGTGGCCGTTCTCGTAGTGGTACTTGCGCACCACCTTCACGCCGCACTCCCATGCCTCGACGCCGGAGTTGGTGAAGAACACCGTGTCGGCGAAGGTGGCGGCGGTCAGCCGCTCGGCCAGCCGCTCGCCATCGGCGATCCGGAACAGGTTGGAGGTGTGCCACAGCTTCTGCGCCTGGTCGGTCAACGCCTTGACAAGGTGCGGGTGCCCATGGCCCAGCAGGTTCACCGCGATGCCCGCGGCGAAGTCCAGGTATCGTCGGCCTTCCGTGTCGAAGAGGTACACGCCCTCTCCCCGCTCGAACACCACGTCGATCCGGGCGTACGTCGGCATGACAGCGGAAATCACGTCGTCCATCCTGCGGCAGCCGGTTCCACGGGACGGCCCGATGCCACCCGCGTCCGGAAAAATGCCGACTATCCGGACCGGAAAGCCGCGTGTCAACGGCCACCCCCCGCACCCCATCCATGCGGCGCCCGCGGCCGACCGGGTGCGGCGTTGACTCGTGCGCCTGCCGGCCTCTAGATCACCGAAGGGAGTTCTCACAATCAAGAACGGGGAGCCGCACGAACCATGCGCAAGGTCTACCAGGACGCCACTTCGGCCCTTGCCGGCCTGCTTCGCGACGACATGACGATCATGTCGGGCGGGTTCGGTCTGTGCGGCGTGCCGCAAACGCTGATCGACGCGATCAAGGCGTCGGGCGTCAAAGGCCTGACGGTCATCTCCAACAATGCCGGCGTGGACGGCGCGGGCCTCGGCATCCTGCTGGAGACCCGCCAGATCAAGAGGATGATCAGCTCGTACGTGGGCGAGAACAAGCTGTTCGCCCAGCAGTTCATGTCCGGCGAGCTGGAGCTGGAATTCAATCCGCAGGGCACGCTGGCCGAGCGCATCCGTGCCGGCGGCGCCGGCATCCCGGCCTTCTACACCAAGACCGGCGTGGGCACGCTGGTGGCCGAGGGCAAGGAGGTGCGCGAATTCAATGGCGAGCCGTACGTGATGGAACGGGGGCTGTTCGCCGACCTCGCCATCGTGAAGGCCTGGAAGGGCGACACCGAAGGCAACCTCGTCTACCGGAAGACCGCACGGAACTTCAATCCGCCCATGGCGACCGCCGCCAAGGTGACGGTGGCCGAGGTGGAGGAGATCGTGGAGCCGGGCCAGCTCGACGCCGACCACATCCATACGCCGGGGATCTTCGTGAAGCGGATGATCCTGTCGGCCTACAAGGAAAAGCCCATCGAGCAGCGCACCGTGCGCAAGCGCGCGGCCTGAGGACGGCGGAGAAGGAGAGAGCACATGGCCTGGACCCGCGAAGACATGGCCGCCCGCGCAGCCAAGGAACTGCGCGACGGCTTCTACGTGAACCTCGGCATCGGCATCCCGACGCTGGTGGCCAACTACATCCCCGAAGGCATGCACGTGGTGCTGCAATCGGAGAACGGGATGCTGGGCATGGGCCCGTTCCCGTACGAGGGCGAAGAGGACCCCGACCTCATCAACGCCGGCAAGCAGACCATCACGCAGCTGCCGAGCTCGTCCTTCTTCGACAGCGCGCAGTCGTTCGGGATGATCCGCGGCGGCCACATCGACCTGTCGATCCTGGGCGCCATGCAGGTGGCCGAGAACGGCGACCTGGCGAACTGGATGATCCCGGGCAAGATGGTCAAGGGCATGGGCGGCGCCATGGACCTGGTGGCCGGCGTCAAGCGCGTGGTCGTGGTGATGGAGCACACCGCCAAGGATGGCGAGAAGAAGCTGCTGCACCGCTGCGCCCTGCCGCTGACCGGCGCGGGCGTGGTGGACATGGTCATCACCGACTTGGCCGTCTTCACCATCGACAAGAAGGGAACCGGCGGCATGACCCTGGTCGAACTGGCGCCCGGCGTCACGCTGGACGAGGTGAGGGCGAAGACGGAAGCCACCTTCAAAGTGTCACCGGACCTGGCCACCGGGGCGGCATAGGATCGCGGGACGGGGCCGGCGCCCGGCCCCGTTTCCCCCGTGCAACCGTTGCCCCGGATTCGATCCGGGGGGCCCTTTGCCCGGCCCTGGCCGGAGCCTTCCAGGGGCCCACGCGCCGTTCGGCGCCGGGCCCGACCGCCAGCCGCAGCGTCCCCGCCATCCCGGACATCCCTTCATGGCCATTCTCCTCGGCCTCACGGCCGCACTCGCGTGGGGTGTCAGCGGCTTATTCGCGCGCGAGGTCAGCAGTGCGCTGGGCGCCTGGCGCGGATTGTTCACCACCCAGCTCTTCGGACTGCTCGTCCTGATGGTGCCGCTGATCGGCGCCATGGCCGGCCCGGGCCTGGATGCCGATCTCGCCGCCGCCCCCGCCCAGGCCTGGGTCGTGGCCGGGATCGCCGCCCTGGCGAACACGACCGCCACCCTGTCGCTGTACCAGGCCTACCGCAGCGGCTCGCTCGCACTCGCCGTCCCGATCTCGTCCAGCTACGGCGTGCTCACGACCGCCTTCGCCGTGCTGGCGGGAGAGGCGTTGGCGATGGTCGAGGCCGTCGGCATCGCATTGGCCGCGGGCGGTCTGGCACTGGCCGGCGTGCGCGGCCGGAATCCCGCGGCCGGGGACGCCCATCTCGCCAGCATCGGATGGGCCCTGCTGGCCTCGGCGCAGTACGGTTTCGTGTTCTGGTCCATGGGGTTCTTCGTGGCCCCCCATCTGGGCGGGCTGGTGCCGATCGTCATCACCCGCGCCCTCGCGGTTCTGGTGCTGGGCGGCATCGGATGGATGCGCGGCCTGGGCATGGGCCTGCCGCACGGCCCGCTGTGCCGCCGGGCCGCACTCGTGGGCCTTCTCGATGCCATCGCCTTCGTCAGCCTGACCCTGGGTCTCGGCCTGGGTACGGACACCGTGGGCGTGGTGACCGTTCTGGGCTCGCTCTACAGCGCCGTGGGCGCCGTGCTGGCCTTCCTCGTCCTGCGCGAACGGCTGGCGGTGCACCAGTGGAGCGGGGTCGCGGCCATCATCGCCGGCGTCGTTGCGCTAAACCTGTGACGCGGGGACATTCTGTCCGGCATGGACGGAATCCGAGCGATACGCACTCGCCATCCCGCAAGCCCGCACGTTATCGTTCCTTGCCCGACTCGCAACCAAGGGATTAACCCGTGATGACCGCCTCGCTCCGGCCCACTGCCGAACACCTTTCCGAAAGCCGGATCGCCCAGGTCGCAATCTATGGACGCGGTCGGGCCGGGCTGATTCCGTTGTGGTTCGGCGAGGGCGACGTGCCGACGCCCGATTTCATCGCCGATGCCGCCCATCAGGCCATGCGCGACGGCTTCGTCTTCTACAGCGACAACCGCGGCCTGCCCGACCTGCGCGAGTCCCTGGCGCGCTATCTGGGCCGGGTCCATGGCAAGCCCGTGGACGCGGAACGGATCGTCGTCACCTCGTCCGGCATGGCGGCCATCATGATGGCCTTCCAGGCGATCCTCGATCCGGGGGACGAGGTGGCGATCGTCGCGCCCGTCTGGCCGAATGCCTTCGCCGCCGTGGAAGTCATGAACGGCAAGCCGGTGGAAGTGCCCCTGACCCTGGGCAACGCCGGCTGGACGCTGGACCTGGAGCGCCTGTTCGCCGCCTGCGGCCCGCGCACGCGCGCCATCTTCATCAACACGCCCGGCAACCCGACGGGCTGGGTCATGCCCCTGGCGGACATGCGCCGGGTCCTGGATTTCGCGAAGTCGCGCGGGATCTGGGTGATTTCGGACGAGGTCTACAGCCGGATCGTCTACGACCGGCCGGCCGCCCCGTCGTTCCTGGAGTTCGCCGAACCCGACGACCCGCTGATCGTGGTGAACAGCTTTTCCAAGAACTGGTGCATGACCGGCTGGCGCATGGGCTGGTCCGTGGCGCCCGCCCACCTGACGCCGGTCTTTGCGAAACTGATCCAGTTCAACTACTCCGGCACGCCCCCCTTTGTGCAGAAGGCCGGCGTGGCGGCCATCGAACAGGGCGAAGGGGTGATCACGGACCTGGTTGACCGCTGCCGGCGGGGCCGGGCCATCGTGCAGGCGGCCCTGGAGCGGTTGCCGCGGGTGCGGCTGGCCCCCATGGACGGCGCCTTCTACGCCTTCTTCCAGGTGGAGGGCATGACCGACAGCCTGGAGTTCGCCAAGCGGCTGGTGGACGAGGCGGGCGTGGGCCTGGCGCCGGGATCGGCGTTCGGCGCATCGGGCGAGGGCTGGCTCCGCCTGTGCTTCGCCAGCTCGCCCGCGCTGCTGGAAGAGGCGATGGCGCGCCTGTCCCGCGCCCTCGCCTGACGATGGCCGGGGATCTCGACCAGCTCCACCGGATCGAGACCACCCTGCGGACGGCGGCGCAATCCACGCGTGATGTGCAGTCCTGCGGGCCGTTTCACCTGCTGATTTGGCCCGGCAGCGCCCTGCCCTATGTGAACTACGCCACGCCGGCCGGCGCCTGCCCGGACTGGGACGGCGCGGTTGCGGCCCTGCGGGAGGCGTTCCAGGCGCACCGCCGGCAACCGCGGGTCGAGCTGTTCCCCGGCCTCTGGCCCGAAGCCGATGCCGCATTGGCGCGGGCCGGCTGGCGCCTGGAACGGGAGTCGCCCGTGATGGTCGCCACGGCGGCCGACCTGCGCCCTGCCGCGGCCCCGCCGGAGGTGGAAGCGCGCGTCCTGTCCCCGGACGATCCCGACGTTCTGCTGGACGCGTTCCTGCGCGTCCAGGCCGCCGCCTTCGCCTTCCCGCCCGAGGATCTGGGACCGACCCGTGTGGCCGAACTGCGCCGGGAACTGGCGGCTGGCGGCTCGATTGTCATTGCCCTGGCCGAGGGCGCACGGGTGCGCGGCGGCGCCACCGTGCTCGGGCACCCGCCGATCGCCGAACTGGCCGGCGTGGGGGTCGAACCCGGCGCGCAGAGGCGGGGTCTGGGCGCCTATGCCTGCACCGTCGCACTGCAACGGTTCTTTGGCGGGGGCGGGGAGACGGCGTGGCTGGGGGCCGGTGACACGGGATCGGAATCCCTCTACCGACGCCTGGGTTTCCGCACCATCGGCGTCCAGCGCATTTACGTCGGGGCCTGAACGCCCCGGCCATGCTGCACCGCACAATACGCAGGTGCACCGCACCGGCGGGAAGGCGGCCGTTCCCTGCCGGTATAACGTTGCACCCGCGCCACTATTCCCGCCCGCCGTCATTCCCAGTCGTGATGGCTCGCATGCAACGCGTGCGTTTGCCGTCCCACATCCACCAAAGGTACATTTTGCACCTGCGAAGACGCCGACCGGTTCACGGCCGGCACCACCGGGAATGCAAACAATGGCCATGACCTTCGAAGGCGCCGCCGGCCGCCCCACCCTGTCGATCGACCTGCGCGGCAGCCTTGCCCGCCTCGTCCGGGGTTTGGTTGTCCGCGCGCACTCGCCCCGGCGCCTGTCGGACCTGAACGAGCACCTGTTGCGCGACCTGGGCCTGACCCGCGCGGACGCGTCCACGGTGTCGAACAAGCCGTTCGGGCGGTAAGCCGCGGGCCGCACCCGCCTCCCCGATCGCGACCACAACCTGTCCCCGCGGCAGATGCGATGGCCGGTCGAGCCCGCGACAAAGCGAATATCCGGCCCCTTCATGACCGAGGCAGCGACGGCAACGTCGGCGCGAACGAGGTTGGTCTGATTGGCACGGCCCTGTTTGCGTCCGACCTCGACACATTGCTGACCACGAATATCCTGTTCCAGGTGGCGACCGGCGCCATTTGAGTGGAGCCAGGGGAGGGGCGTGTCCGTCAGGCCGCGCCCTTTTCAATTCCGGCCGTCTCTTGCGCCCGGCCCGCGGGGCGGGCTTGCCCCCGTCCCCATGCACACGACCGCAACTTGCCATCGCAGCATCTGTCGCTGCACCGAACGGTGCGGAATGACCTCCAGAGGCGCCATCGCCTGCTTGGGAACAGCGGCGTTTGACACCTTTTGGATGGGTGTATAGTAACTATCTAACCACCCCCGGTGGCCCCGATCCCCAGGAAGCCGCTCGCCATGACCATCCAATCCGATCTCCAGAAGCTCTACATTGCCTTCTTCAACCGCCCCGCCGACCCGGGTGGCTTGGCGTGGTGGGAGCAGAGGGTATCCGAGGCGGGTGGCAACCTCGCCGCCGTCGTCAACGCCTTCAGCGCCGCGCCGGAGTACAAGGCCCTGTACGACGGCCTGAGCAACGCGCAGGTTGTCAACCAGCTCTACCGCAACCTGTTCGGCCGCGACGCCGAGCCGGCCGGCCTGGACTTCTGGACCGGCGCGCTGGAAGGCGGCGTGGTCAACGTCGGCAACATCGCCTACACGATGACGAACGGCGCCCAGGGCGACGACGCCAAGGTGATCGCCAACAAGGCCAAGGTGGCCGAGGCGTTCACCGCCGCACTCGACACCACCACCGAGGTCCTGAGCTATTCCGGCCCCGCCGCCGCCGTGAATGGACGCGCACTCCTGTCGCAGGTGGACGCCACCGCGGCCTCGGTCGACGCGGCGTTGGCGGCGATCCCGGACCGGATCAAGGAAATACGTGGCCCTCAGGACTGGGTGTCCCAAACCGTCACACTGACGGGCGACGTGGACGCCATCAGCCTTGATCCGGGCACCGCGTTTCTGCACCTGAAGGTGCTGCAGGACAGCACCGTTTCCAGCATCCCCGGCGACTCGCTGCAGATGCTGTACGTGACGGGTCCCGGTGCATTGACCGTCACCAGCGTCGGCGCCTCCGTCCGCTCCGTGAGCGCCTTCCAGGCGGAGGACGCGATCACCATCGACCTGACGATGACAAGTCCGGCCACCATGCTGGGCGGCTGGGGCGACGACGTGCTCACCGGCGGCGCCGGTGCCGACTTCATCGCTGGCGCCGCGGGCAACGACACGCTGAGCGGCGACGCTGGCGCGGACACCTACGGGTTCGCGACGTCGGGGGCACTCAACGGCACCGACACCATCACGCTGGTGGCGGGCACGGGCGGCGACATCCTGGACTTCGGCCCGTTCCTCAACCAGGGCAGTGTCGAGCAGCATGGCGCCACGGGCACGGCGATCCACGCGTTCACGTCCGCCGACAAGGGTGACGTGAACATCACGAACAAGGTGGCGCTGTATTCGGATGCCGCCGAGGCCAACATCGACAACCCCAACGAGATCGCCGAGCTGATCAACGGGACCGGCGACGCGTTCCGCCTGACGGCCGGCGGCAAGGCGGTGCTGATCACCGGCGATGCCGGCGGTGCCAACGACGAGGCGAACATCTGGTTCGTCCACGACTGGGACGGCAACGGCAACATTGCGGTGAACGAGGTGAGCCTGGTCGGCGTGACCTCGTCCGCCTTCGACCTCGACACCCTGCTCACCTCGAACTTCTTGTTCGGTCACGTCACCGGGGATGTGTGATCGAAGGCCGGAACGCCTTCGCCAACGCCTTCTCGGAAAATGGAAAGGGGCGTGTCCTTCGGGGCACGCCCCTTTCCATGTCCGGCCGGTTCCCGCCCCGACTTCGGCAGCTCCCCCCCCGCGCACGTGACCGCAACCTGTCATCGTGCCGGCTGTTGGTGCGCCATTGGTGCGACACGCCATCCGGGGATTGCGGCCGCACACCGGTGCACGGTGCCGGATAGGGCCGTCCGGCCAAGCTGCCGACACAAATCCAGGGGACGCCACTGACCATGTCCATCCCGTCCGACATCCAGGAGCTCTACATGGCCGTCTTCAACCGCTTCGCCGACCCGGCGGACCGGGAGCGCTGGGAACGGCAAGTTGCCGAGAACGTCGGCAACCCGGCCGCGGTCGCCGACGCCGCGCGGGACGCACGCGCCTTGTTGTCGGGAGTGGACGCTGCCATGGCCACGGTCGATGCGGCGCTCGCCGCCATCCCGGCGCAGATCGAGCGCATGCACGGTCCCCAGGACGAGACACGCCAGACCGTCACGCTGACAGGGGATGTGGACACCCTCCGGGTCGATCCGAACACCCTGCTTTTGAGCCTGGTGGTGCTGGAAGACAGCACCGTCGCCAACCTGTCCGGTGCCTCGCTCGACATGCTCTACATCACCGGCCCCGGCGCCCTGACCGTCACCGACGTCGGTGCAACCGTCCGGGCCGTGAGCGCCTCCGAGGCGGAGGGCGCGGTCAACATCGACCTGACGACGACCGACACGGCCCGCATGCTGGGCGGCCGGGGGGACGATGTGTTCACCGGCGGTGGCGCCGCCGACTTCATCGCCGGCGGCCGGGGCGGCGACACGCTGGACGGCGAGGCCGGCGCGGACACCTACGAGTTCGCAAGCTCGGGCGATGAGAACGGCACCGACATCATCATGCTGGAGGCTGGTCCCGGCGGCGACGTCCTGGGCCTTGGCGGCTTCTTCCTCGGCCCGGCGGGTGTCGAGCGGAACGGCGCCACGGGGACGGCGATCAACGCGTTCACGGCGGCCGACAAGGGCGACGTGAACATCACGAACAAGGTCGCGCTGTATTCGGGCTCGGAGGTCGGACTCGACCCGCACGAGGTCGTCGCCGGCCTGATCAACGGGGCGGACGACGCGTTCCGCCTGACGGCCGGCGGAAAGACGGTGCTGGTCACCGGCGATGCCAGCGGAACGTCCCAGGAGGAAGCGCTGATCTGGTTCATCCACGACATGGACGGGAACGGCGCCGTGGCCGCCGACGAGGTCAGTCTGGTGGGCCTCACCTCGTCCGCGTTCGATCTGGACACGCTGACGACCACGAACTTTTCGTTCGATTTCGCGACCATCGCGCTTTGAGGGACGGGCGAAACGCCGCGTCGCCACCTCTGTGGATCGAAAACCGGAAAGGGGCGCGTCCTGCGGGGCGCGCCCCTTTCCATGTGAGGGCCGCACCCGGTTCTCCCTTCCCGACTCACCGGAACGAAGGTGGGGTTGACACACTTTCGAAGGGTGTATAGCAACCATCTAACCACATCACCGATGCAGGCCGGGAAAGCCTCCTCCAATGTCCATCCAATCCGACATCCAGAAGCTCTACCTCGCCCTCTTCAACCGCCCTGCGGACCCGGCCGGCTTGGCGTACTGGGAGCAGCAGGCGGCCAAGAACGGCGGCCGCCTCGACGCCGTCCTCAACGCCTTCGCCGCCTCGCCGGAGTACAAGGCGCTGTACGACGGCAAGAGCGCCGTTGAGACCGTCAAGCAGTTCCACCTGAACCTGTTCGGCCGCCCCGCCGAGCCCGAAGGCGTGGCCCACTGGGCCGAGCTTTTGGGCCGTGACTCCGCCGGGGCCGGCAGCATTGCGTTCGCCATGCTCTCGGGCGCCACGGGTGACGACGCCAAGGTTGCCGCCAACAAGCTGAAGGTGGCCGAAGCCTTCACCGCGGCCCTCGACACCGATGCCGAGATCCAAAGCTATGCCGGCACGGCCGCCGCCCTGGACGTGCGCTCCGTCCTGTCGACGGTGGACGGCACCGCGGCCTCGGTCGAAGCGGCGATCGGCGCAATCCCGGCGCGGGTCGAGAAATTGGTGGGGATCCAGGACTGGAAGGCCCAGACGATCACGTTGAAAGGCGATGCGGACATCGTCCTGATCGATCCGGAAGCTTCGCTCCTGCATCTGAAGGTCCAAGAGGACAGCACCGTCACCGACCTTTCCAGCGCCTCGCTGGACATGCTCTACATCAGCGGCCCCGGCGCCCTGACCGTCACCAACGTCGGTGCAACCGTCCGGGCCGTGAGCGCCTTCGAGGCGGAGGGTGCGGTCCGCATCGACCTGACCACGACCGACACGGCCCGCATGCTGGGCGGCCGGGGGAACGATGTGTTCACCGGCGGTGGCGCCGCCGACTTCATCGCCGGCGGCCGGGGCAGCGACACGCTGAACGGCGAGGCCGGCGCGGACACCTACACGTTCGAGAAATCGGGGGACGAGAACGGCACCGACATCATCATGCTGGAGGCTGGCGCGGGCGGCGACATCCTGGACTTCGGCGCGTTCTTCCTCAATGCAGCCGCCGGCGTCGAGCGGAACGGCGCCACGGGGACGGCGATCAACGCGTTCACGGCGGCCGACAAGGGCGACGTGAACATCGCGAACAAGGTCGCGCTCTATTCGGGAACCGCCGAGGTCACCATCGACCCGGCCGGGGAGATCGCCGGGCTGATCAACGGGGCGGGCGACGCGTTCAGCTTGGCCGCAGGCGGCAAAGCGGTGCTGGTCACCGGCGATGCCGGCGGCGCGGACCGGCCCGCGAGCATCTGGTTCGTCCACGATACGGACGGCAACGGCATCGTCGCCACGGACGAGGTGAAACTGGTCGGCCTCACCTCGGGCGGGCTCGACATCGACACGCTGGTCACCACGAACTTCACGTTCGATTTCGTGACCATCGTAATCTGAGGGGCGGGCGGACCGCCCTCGCCGCCCATTGCCGGATTGCAAAGGGGCACGCTCTCGGGGCGTGCCCCTTTCCATTTCAATCCAGTGAACCGGGGCGACACACGAGCCCGACGGTCACCAACGGTTCGGCTGCATGCCGCACGCTTTTCGTCGGCACCGGAATTGCCATGGATGGCGAAAGGACCCGGTCCGCACCGTCTTCGGCGCGCGATCAAGCCACCCGACTCCCTTTCTGACCAAAGGACGTTCGAACGGCCGGTCGCATCCCTACACACCAAACCACCGGTGCCAGACCGGTGGCCTAGGAAGGGAACCGCGCCCCAATGTCCGCCCGCACCGAAATCCAGAAGCTCCACATCGCGCTCTTCAACCGCCCCGCTGACCCGGACCGTCTGGACCGATGGGAGCAGGACGAGGTGGAGCTGGTCGGGATCACCTCGACGGCGTTCGACCTCGATACGCTGCTGATCACCAACTTCTCGTTCCAGGGCTTTCGGATTTGATGCCCATCCGAGGCATTCGAACCGGGGCGAGGGGAAAATCCCGCTCGTCCCGGTGGCGCACAGCCCTGCGTCGGAATGCGGTCAGCCTGCCGCCCGACGCAGCGTCGGCAGCGACACGAAGAAGCCGATGCTGCGCGCGCCCATGAAGGCGGAGAACGCGATCCATACCCCGTGGTTGCCGACCCACCCCGGCAGGATCCAATAGCCGGCGGCATAGATCACCAGTGCCAGGACCAGGGTGTTCCGCAACAGCCCCGTCAGCGCCGCGCCGATCGCCGCCCCGTCCAGTTGGAACGAGGGTACCGCGACCAGGGGCAGGATCGCGGCATAGGGCAGATACTCCCGCGCGGTCATCCGCACCGACTCGATGGGGGTCAGGGCATCGATGAAGACGCCGCCGCACAGCATCATGACCGCCGCACAGAACACCGCCGCCCAGACGGACACGTTCGTCGTGACACGTATGGCGCGGACCACCCCGTCGGGATCCCGGGCACCGACGGCACTGCCCACCGTGGCCGAGGCGACCTGGCTGAACGCGCTCAGAATGTAGGACACCAGCAGGTACAGGTTCATCAGCAGGGCATTGGCCGCCAGCGTCGTGTCGCCGAAGGCGCCGCTTCCGGCGGTGAAGCCCAGGAAGGCCAAAAGCAGGCACTGGCTTCGGATGAACAGGTCGCGGCTGACCTCCATCACCCGCCGGAACGGCCGCCATGCGAAGGCCTGGCGCCAGGACCAGGGCGACCGGTCGGCCCGCCACATGCGCCATCCGGCCACCAGCGCGACGGCCAGGGCCACATGCTCGGCCAGGGCGGCAGCGAAGGCCACACCCTCCACGCCATAGCCAAGGCCGCGCACGATGACGATGCCCAATGCGACGTTGGCCGCGGAGCGCAACACCTCGATCGCCGTACTGAGCGCCATGCGCCGCTGCGCCAGGAACCACCCCATCAGCGCATAGTTCAGGAAGGCGGCCGGCACGCTCCAGATGCGGGCGAGGATGTAGAGGCGCGCGTTCTCCTCCACCTCCGGGCTGGACGACAGGGCATGGGCCGCCGGGCCGACCAGCAGGGCCGCGGCTAAGGCGATCACCCCGCCCAGGCCCAACGCCAGCACGCACCCGCGCACCAGCACCAGCTTCACCTCCACTGGATCGCGCGCACCCCAGGCCTGTGCGGCGAGGCCGGCGGTGCTCATCCGCAGGAACGCGAACGCCCAATAGCAGTAATTGAACATCATGGTGCCGACGGCGACCGCGCCCAGGTAGTAGGTCTCGGGCAGGACGGCGACGACCCATGTGTCGAAGAGGGACAGAATCGGGGTAAGGGCCCCTGCCAGCATCAGCGGCGTGGCCAGTCGCAGCGTGCGCGCCGTGGTCATCTCGCCACCCGGCGGCGCCACCGGTCGGGCCGGACCGGAGCCGTGCCGGTCGGCGGTTTCCGCGTGCATGCTCAGGGGGGCTCCGGCAGGGCGGGACGGGCGACCCCGAAACTATCGGGGAGGCCCGGCCGTCCGACCATGCGCGCGCTTGCGGAGCAGACCTGCGTAAAACGCAGGCGTGCCCGATGCGCCCCTGCTCAGATGTAGTGCGCCTGCAACGGGGCGAAGCCGTTGAAGGCGACCGCGCTGTAGGTGGTGGTGTAGGCGCCCGCCGCCCGGATCTGCAGCTTGTCGCCGACCTTCAGGTCCGCGGGAAGGCGGTAGTCGGCCTTCTCGTAGAGCACGTCGGCGCTGTCGCAGGTGGGGCCGGCAAGGATCACCGGCTCGGCGTTCCCCGTGCGGTCGGAGACGATGGGATACTGGATCGCCTCGTCCATGGTTTCGGCGAGACCACCGAATTTGCCGATGTCGAGATAGACCCAACGCCGGTTGTCGTTGGCCGACTTCTTCGAAATCAGGACGACTTCGGTCTGGATCACGCCGGCATCGCCCACCATGCCGCGGCCGGGCTCGACGATGGTGACCGGGATCTTGTTGCCGAAGTGCCGGGTCAGCGAATTGTGGATCGCCAAGCCGTACTGGCCGGGCGACGGCACGTCGGTGCGGTAGCGGCTGGGGAAGCCGCCGCCCAGGTTCACCATGCCCAGGACCACGCCTTCCTGCTCCAGTTCCCGGAACAGCCGGGCGACGGCCGCGATGGGTGCGTCCCACTGGGCCGGATCCTTCTGCTGGGACCCGACATGGAACGACACGCCCCAGGGCTCGACCCCCATGCGGGCCGCGGCCCGCAACAGGTCCTTGGCCATGGGCAGGTCGCAGCCGAACTTGCGCGACAGCGGCCACTCGGCCCCTTCGCCCGTCGTCAGGATGCGGCAGAACACGCGGCTGCCGGGGGCGCTTTCGGCGATCTTGCGCAGCTCGGCGTCACTGTCGAAGGCGTACAGCCGCACGCCCAGCGCATAGGCCCGCGCAATGTCGGACTGCTTCTTGATGGTGTTGCCGTAGCTGATCCGCTCGGGCGAGGCACCGGCCGCCAGCGCCATTTCGATCTCGGGCACGCTGGCGCAGTCGAACGAGGCGCCCAGACCGGCGAGCAGGCGCAGGATCTCGGGCGCGGGATTCGCCTTGATCGCGTAGTAGATGAGCGCATCCGGCAAAGCGCTGTTCAGGGCGTGGAAGTTCTCTTCGACCACGTCCAGATCAACCACCAGGCACGGTGTCGCGGGGCGGACTTCGTCGAGAAAGCGATCGATCTTGGCAGTCATTGGCGTCGGAGTTCCCTGGGCCCGGACGTGGTGTGCGGGCCTTTTGAAAAGCGGACGGCGAAGGCGGTGCCGCCAAGGCACCGCGACGATGCGGGGTCAGCTTTGACTGGGTTCGGGAAGCCCGGAGCGGAGGCCAAGACGAGCACGACCGGTCTTGGCGCAGCATTCGCCAAGACGACGACCGGAGCGAGTCCGGCCGGAATGGAGCCGGAGTGTGTGGCGACGGGCGGCGGGCACGCGCCCACCGGTGTGAACAACATTCAACATCGTAGCCTCCAAACGCCGCCTTGCTTAAGGGACGGACGGAAGTACGCGTTGCGTCGTTACATAACCGCGAAGGGCCAGTGGCACGTGCGCTGCGACTGGGGACCGATATAAGTCGAACGGGGCGCAGCGAAAAGAGGAAAATTTGACCCGCCGGACCACGGCCACGAGCCGCCCGCGATCAACGCCCGGCCATCAATATCCGGCCGTCACCGCCACGAGCGTTCGGTCGGGCGACCGCCGGGCTTGGGCGCCTGTTCGTCCAGCCAATCCATGACACCCCGGCGCCCGCCATCGTCGGTGGCGCCGCCGGCGGCCCGGCGGCCCATGGTGCGCAACAGGTTCAGCACCCCGCCATCGGACCGGCGGAGCTGGTAGGCGAGCTGCGTCGCGTTCTCGCCCAGCGCATGGCGGGACTTCGACGGAAGCCGGCCGAACAGGGCGCGGGCCGCGTCCCAGCTTTCCTGGGACCGGTTCGCGGAGAACTCCCGAAGGGCCCGGGTGGCCGGTGCATCGTCGCCGATCGACGCGCTCATCGCGGCGATCAGGACCGAAACCGCCTGCATGTCAATTTCGTCGAAGCGCATCGGCGCACCTGTCCAGACTGTTGACCCACTTTGGCGCGGGGACGTCGGGCGATCAAGAAGACTATGGACAAACCGCCCGGTGCCCGCCCCGCCCCCGGACCTACGCGTCGTCGCGCAGGCGGCGCGCAAGCCGGGCGATGCGGTCGGCGGCATCGGCCAGCTTGTCGTCGTCCGCCGCGAGCGAGACGCGCAGGTGTCCGGCCGCGCTGGCCCCGAAACCGTCGCAGGGCAGCACCGCGACCCCCTCCTCCTCGAGAAGCCGCTCACCGAACGCGAAGGCCCCCAGGCCGGTGCCGCGGATGTCCAGCATCACGAACATCCCGCCCTCGGGCGGCACCGCCCGCAGGCCCGGCTGGTTGGCCAGCCGCTCCACGAACAGGGACGCCCGCCGCCGGTACGCGTCGCGCATGATCCCCACCTCGGGGAGATCGAGGGTCAGCGCCGCCAGCGCGGCGTCCTGCACGAAGGGCGGACCGCCGTACAGCGAGCACAGCAGGACGTTGCCCAGGTGCGCCGCGGCCTCCTTCGGCGCCACGATCCAGCCGAACCGGTAGCCGGACATGGCATGCGACTTGGACAGCGAGGAGACCACGACCGTCCGCCCGGCCATGCCGGGCAGGCTGCAGGGGCTGACGTGCGGCCGGTCGAACACCATCCGCTCGTACACCTCGTCCGACAGCACCCACAGGTCGTGGCGGCGGGCGAGGTCGCAGACGAACGCCACCTCCCCGGCGGTCATGACGGCGCCGCTCGGGTTGTGGGGTGTATTGATCCAGATGACGCGGGTGCGCGGCGTGACGGCACGGGCCAACGCCTCCAGATCCAGGTGGAAACCCGTCTCGGGCCGCAGGGGGACGTTGACCAGCGTGGCCCCCGTGGCGCCCACGACCGCCTCGTAGGTCGCATACATCGGCTCGGGCACGATGACCTCGTCGCCGGGCCCGGCCAGGCATTGCAGGGCGAAGAACACCCCGGGCTGCGCCCCCGGAACCAGCACCACGTTCTCGGCCGTCGTCGGCACGCCGTGGGCGGCCTGGTGGCGGGCCGCGACGGCAGCACGCACCTGGGGCTCGCCACTGATCGGGGAATAGTGGGTGCGTCCCGTGCGCAGTGCGGTCACGGCGGCCTCGGTGACCGGGGCGGGCGCATCGAAATCCGGATCCCCGACCGTCAGGAACAGGATCGCCCTGCCCTGCGCCTGCATCTGGCGGGCACGGACGTGCAACGCCCAGGCCTCGGCGCCGCTGCCCGCGACCCGGTTTACGAGAGGGGCGAATCGCATGTTCCAACCTTTTCCGTTTCAGCGGCTCCGGAAGCGGTCCACCCGGACCGCGCCGCCGCCCGGGCGGGCGCCAGGGCCCGTCGATTCGAGGGCACGGACACCCCGAACCTGCCGGCCCGACCCATGGGAAGACGCTTCGGCCGGCGGGGGAGGGGGGTCGTGGGGACGTCCGCTTCCGGTCGCGGACCCACTCTAAAGGGGCTGCTTCCCCTTATCCAGGGCCGGGCGTCGGGGATTAATCCACAGATCATAACTACACGATTTCGTATGGCCGATCAGCCAGTTGGCGAGTCAGGCTCGCATCACGGTTGAAATTTTTTGGGCGCCGGTTCAAAGTTTCGCCACTTTCTCTGGTAAGTTAACGTTCCAGGGGAAGACCTCCTCAGCCATCGTCAAGGGCGCCGGTACGAGCGCTCCGGCTGTCCCCGAAAAAAGCGACCCGGCCCCGGTTCGCTTCCCAGCCAGGCCCCGGCTGGATCTGCGGCCACCGCAAAGCCCCCCGCGGTGGCCGTTTCTTTTCCGGCCAGGGCGTCGGCCCCTTTTCCATGGCCCTTTTCTATGAGGCGACACCGGCCCGTGCTATAGCGGGCCGCCCCTCAACCATGCCGGACCCCGATCGGATGCCCGAACTCGCCGCCGAAAACCTGGCGTGCCTGCGCGGGGAACGGATCGTCTTCGCTCGGCTGGGGTTCGTGGCCGGACCGGGCGACGCCCTCGTGCTCCTGGGGCCGAACGGCAGCGGCAAGTCGAGCCTGTTGCGCCTGCTGGCCGGCTTCGGCCGCCCGTTCCACGGCCGCCTGCTTTGGGACGGGGACGAGGACGCCGCCCGCCTCCGCGGGGCCGCGGCCTATGTCGGGCACCTCGACGCGGTCAAGCCGGTGCTGACGGCCGCCGAGATGCTGGCCTTCTGGGCGGCGTTGGGCGGCGCGCCGGATCCCGCCGCCGCCGCCGCCGCCGCCCTCGACCGCATGGGCATCGCCCATGTCGCGCGGGTGCCGGGCCGATACCTGTCGGCCGGGCAGAAGCGGCGTGTGAACCTGGCCCGGCTCGTCTGCACGCCGCGACCCTTGTGGCTTCTGGACGAACCCACCGTGGCGCTCGACCGGGACTCGGTCGGCCGGGTCGAGGAGATGGTGGCGGATCACCGCAGGGCCGGCGGAATCGCCGTCGTCTCCACCCACGCCGACATCGACCTGCCCGGCGCGGGCGCGTTGCACTTGGATGCGTTCGGCGTGGACGGCGCTGCCGCCCCGGGGACCGTCGATGGGGCCGACGGCGAGGCCGCATGAAAGTGTTCCTGCGTATCGTCGGACGCGACGTGCACCTGGCCCTCCGCCAGGGCAGCGATGCCGTCACAGCCGTCATGTTCTTCCTCCTGGTCGCCATGCTGTTCCCCTTCGGGGTCGGGCCGGAACCCAACACCCTGGCCCGCATCGCCCCGGGCGTGATCTGGGTCGCGGCCCTGCTGGCGGCACTGCTGTCGCTCGACCGGCTGTTCCAGGCCGACTACGAGGACGGATCGCTGGAACTTCTGGCCCTGTCCCCCGCCCCGCTCGAGACGGCGGTGTTGGCGAAGGCCGCCGCCCATTGGATCGTCACCGGCCTGCCACTGATCGCCGCCGCACCGGTGCTGGCGCTGGCGTACGGCCTGGATGCGGACGGGCTGGGGGTGCTGCTGGGCAGCCTGGCCCTGGGCACACCGACGTTGAGCCTGCTCGGCGCCGTGGGGGCGGCCCTGACACTCGGCGCGCGGCGGTCCGGCGTACTGACCGCCTTGCTGGTCCTGCCGATCGAAATCCCGGCCCTGATCTTCGGGGTCGGCGCCGTCGATGCCGCCCTGATGGGCCTGGAGGCGCGGCCGCACCTTCTGCTGCTGGGCGGCCTGCTCACGGGCGCGCTGCCGCTCGCGCCGCTCGCCGCGGCCGCCGCCGTCCGGGCGGCATTGGAATAGGCGTCCGCCGTCCGGGCGGCGTTGGAGTAGGCCGCCGCAGGCGGAGCGGCTGCGTCCTCTCGCGGACGGACCGCCCGCCCACCACTTGTGTGGGATGAAATGTTGGGTGAAACGCACCCGAAGGAACCCCATGCGGACTTTGGCAGCGGCGATGGCCGCCCTGGCGCTTTCGGCCGGTTCGGCCGCGGCGCAGATCGATCTCCGGTTCAACCTGGGCGCTGATGGCCCCTGTCTGGACACCGCGCGGGCGGCGCTCGCCCGCAACGGCGTGGCCGCGGCCGACATCCGGGTGATCTACGACATGCCGCGTTACGCGGGATCCAGTCAGGTGCTCCAGGGCTGGGACGTGTGGGCGCGCCTGCATTCCTGCGACGGCGCGGTGGTCGTGTCCACCCTGGAGAACTGCTATATCCAGCAGGTCTACGCACGCGGCGGGTGCCGGGTCACCGGCGTCCGCTGAGACTTGGCCCCCTGGAGACGACCGGCCCCCAGATGACCGGCAGCACCGTCGGCGTGTTCAACCGCTTCGCCAATCCGGCCCGCTTCCAGCGGCTGGCCGACGCCGTCCTGCCCTGGCTCGCCGGCGCCGCGGCCGTGCTGCTGGCGGTCGGGCTCTATCTGGGGCTGGTGGCGTCGCCACCCGACTACCAGCAGGGCGACACGGTGCGGATCATGTACGTGCACGTGCCGTCGGCCTGGCTGGCGCTGTTCGCCTACACCAGCATGGCCGCCGCCTCGGCCGTGGGGCTGGTGTGGCGGCACCCGCTGGCCGAGGTGTACGCCAAGGCCGCCGCCCCCGTCGGCGCCGCGTTCACCGCGGTGTGCCTGGCCACCGGATCGCTCTGGGGCGAGCCCATGTGGGGCACCTGGTGGAAATGGGATGCGCGGATGACCAGCGTGCTGGTGCTGCTGTTCCTCTATGTCGGGTACATCGCGCTGGTGAACGCGTTCGACGAGCCGGCACGCGGCACCCGGGCGGGTGCGATCCTGCTGATCGTGGGCGTGGTCAACATCCCCATCATCAAATTCTCGGTGGAATGGTGGAACACGCTGCACCAGCCGGCCAGCGTCTTCCGCCTGGACGGGCCGACCATCCATGCCAGCATGCTGTGGCCGCTGGGCGTGATGGCGCTGGCCTTCACCTTGTTCTTCGCCGCCGTTGTCCTGATCCGGATGAAGGCCGAACTGGTCGAACGGCGGATCCGCGCCCTGCGCATCGCCCAGGCCGCCGAACCCTGAGGCCGACCCACGGGGCGCCGGGCGACGCGGCGCCGCACGCGCCACTCTTCCGCTGTGATATGGTCGGGTCCACATTGGACCCGCAACTTTTGTCGAGTGGGGACCGAACCTCCCGATGGTCGAATTCCTGCGGATGGGCGGATACGCCGCCTATGTCTGGCCGGCCTATGGCCTGACGGCGCTGGCGATGGCCGCGCTGGTGGTGGCCAGCGTGCGCGGCCTGCGCGCCCGCGAACGGCTTCTGGCCGGGCTGGAGGCCGTCCGGCCCGGACGCCCGCGCCGCCCCACCGCCCCCGGCGAAGCCGAGGCTGCCGGATGACCCCCCGCAAGAAACGCCGCCTTCACGTCCTGGTCCTGTGCCTTGCGGGCCTCGGCACGGCGACCGGCCTGACCCTGACGGCGATGCAGGACAATCTGCAATTCTTCCACAGCCCCTCCGACCTGCGGGAACGGTCGGTGGGCGATCGGCCGTTCCGCCTGGGCGGCCTGGTCGAGGAAGGCACGGTGCGCCGGTCCCCCGACGGCCATACGGTCGAGTTCCGGGTAACCGATCTGGCGAACACCGTGCCCGTCGTCTACGCCGGTGTGCTCCCCAACCTGTTCCGCGAGGGCCAGGGGGTCGTGGCCGAGGGCCGGTTGCGGCCCGACGGCGTGTTCGAGGCGCGCGAGATCCTGGCCAAGCACGACGAGACGTACACCCCGCCCGAAGTGAAGGACGCCCTGGCGCGGGCCGGGCATCCGTCCGGCCAGGGGCGGGCGGCCGCCGGCATGGAGCGGCAACGGCCATGATCCCCGAACTCGGCCATTACGCCCTGGTGCTGGCGCTGTGCGTTTCGCTGGTGCAATCGGTCCTGCCCATGGCCGGCGCGCACCGCGGCGACATCGCATGGATGGAGTCCGGCCGGCCCGCGGCGCTGGCCCAGTTCCTGTGCGTGGGCACCGCCTTCGCCGCCCTGACCTGGTCCTACGTGGTGTCCGACTTCACGGTCGTGAACGTGGTCGAGAACAGCCACTCGGCCAAGCCGCTGCTGTACCGGATCAGCGGGGTGTGGGGGAACCACGAGGGCTCGATGGTCCTGTGGGTCCTGATCCTGGCCGTGTTCGGGGCGGCGGTCGCCCTCTTCGGCACCAATCTGCCGCCCACGCTGCGGGCACGAGTGCTGTCGGTGCAGGGCCTGATCGCGGTCGGGTTCCTGCTGTTCATCCTGGTGACCAGCAATCCGTTCCTGCGCGTCTTCCCGCCGCCGCCCGACGGGCAGGACCTGAACCCGCTGCTGCAGGACCCCGGCCTCGCCTTCCACCCGCCGTTCCTTTACCTGGGTTATGTCGGCTTCTCGATGGCGTTCTCGTTCGCCGTTGCCGCCCTGATCGAGGGGCGGGTGGATCCCGCCTGGGCCCGTTGGGTGCGGCCGTGGACACTGGCCGCCTGGACCGCGCTCACCGCCGGCATCGTGCTGGGCAGCTTCTGGGCCTACTACGAGCTGGGCTGGGGCGGCTGGTGGTATTGGGATCCGGTCGAGAACGCCAGCTTCATGCCCTGGCTCCTCGGGACGGCGCTCCTGCATTCGGCCATCGTCGCGGAAAAGCGCGATGCGCTGAAGAGCTGGACGATCCTGCTGGCGATCCTGACCTTCGCGCTGTCGCTGATGGGCACGTTCCTGGTCCGCTCGGGCGTGCTGACGTCGGTCCATGCCTTCGCGGTGGATCCCGCCCGCGGCCTCTTCATCCTGGTCCTTCTGGTCGCGGCGACCGGCGGCTCGCTGCTGCTCTATGCCCTGCGCGCGCCGACCCTGAAGGCGGGCGGCCTGTTCGCCCCGGTCAGCCGGGAAGGGTCGCTGGTCATCAACAACCTGCTTCTGTCGACGGGCACCGCCACCGTGTTCATCGGCACGCTGTACCCGCTGCTGCTGGACGCGTTGGGCGGCGGCCGCGTGTCGGTCGGCCCCCCCTTCTTCAACGCCACCTTCGTGCCGCTGATGGTGCCGATGGTGGCGTTGATGGTGGTCGGACCGCTTCTGGCCTGGAAGCGCGGCGATCTCGCCGGGGCGCTGGGCCGTCTGAAGGTGGCGCTGGGCGTGACGGTGGCGGCGGTGCTCGCCACGCTATGGCTCCAGGGGTTCAAGCCGGTGATGGCGCTGGTCGGCATCGCCGTCGGCGCCTGGGCCGTCTGCGGCGCCCTGGCCGAAGTGGCCGAGCGCATCAAGCTGTTCCGCGCGCCCCTGCGGGAAAGCTGGACCCGCGCGGTGAACCTGCCCCGTGGCGCCTGGGGCATGGCGCTGGCCCATGCCGGCATCGGTGTGATGATCCTCGGCATGGTCGGCTCCGACCTTTGGATGAGCGAACGCATTGCGCTGATGCGACCGGGGGAAACGATGACGGTTGCCGGCCACACGCTGCGCTTCGAAAAGGTCGAAACGCGCAACGTGGACAACTACCGGACCGAAACGGGCACCTTCCTTCTGGAGCGGGACGGCCGCCCGGTCACCACCCTGCACCCGGAACAACGCTGGTATCCCGTCGCGAAGACCGCAACGGGCGAGGCCGCGATCCACACCACGGTTCGGGGCGACGTCTATGTGGTCATGGCGGACCGGCGGGACGACGGCGCCTGGACGGTGCGCACCTATGTCCACCCGCTGGTGCCGTTGCTGTGGACGGGCGGCAGCCTGCTGGTCCTGGGCGGCCTGGTCAGCCTGACCGACCGGCGGCTGCGCGTGGGCGCCCCCGCCGGACGGACAGCGCGCAAGCCGACCGCGCCCAAGTCGGCCCCCTTGGCGGCGGAGTGAACCCATGCGGCGCCTGCTCGTGATCCTGCCCCTGCTGCTGTTCGTCGGTGTGGCCGGCGCGTTCGCGGTCCAGCTCCTTCGTGGCGCGGATCCGTCCAAGCTGCCGTCCGCCCTGATCGACCGGCCGGTGCCGGACTTCGCGCTCGACCCCGTGCCGGCCACCGGTATGCCCGGCCTGTCCACCGCCGACCTGCGGGGCCGGGTCGCGGTCGTGAACGTCTTCGCGTCCTGGTGCGCCCCGTGCCGGGTGGAGCACCCGCTGATCACCCGCCTGGCCGAGCGCGAAGGCATCCCCGTCTTCGGGTTGAACCACAAGGACGCCGCCGGGGACGCGGCCGATTGGCTGAAGCGTCTGGGCAACCCCTACGCCCGCATCGGCGCCGACCTCTCCGGCCGGGTGTCGATCGACTGGGGCGTTTACGGCGTGCCCGAAACCTTCGTCGTGGACCACCTGGGCCGCATCCGCCACCGCCATGTCGGGCCGCTGACCCCCCGGGATGTGGAGGCCACGATCCTGCCGCTGGTCCGCGAACTGCGCCGGCGCGCGGCGGACGGCGTGTCGTGAGCAACAGGGGCGCCATGCTCCGGCCGCTGCTTGTGGCCGCCCTGCTGGCTTGGTCCGGTTTCGCCGGCCCGTCGTGGGCGGTGCAGCCGGACGAGGTGCTGGCGGACCCTGCGCTGGAGGCGCGCGCGCGGAGCATCGGCGCGGAACTGCGGTGCCTGGTCTGCCAGAACCAGTCCATCGACGAGTCCAACGCGCCGCTGGCCCGCGACCTGCGGCGGCTGGTGCGCGAACGCTTGGCCGCGGGCGATACCGACGCGCAGGTGCGGGCGTTCGTGGTGGACCGCTACGGTCAATACGTCCTGCTCCGCCCGCCCTTCACCCCGTCCACATACCTGCTGTGGATCGGGCCGTTTGCGCTTCTGGTGGCCGCGGGTGCCGCGGTGGCGGTGTGGCTGCGCCGCCGGCCCGCCCTGGCCGAAGCCGCCCTGACGGAGGAGGAGCGCCGGCGGATCGAACGCCTGCTGGCGGACGACAACCGGCCGGCGGCCGAGGGACGCTGAGGGCATGCTGTTCTGGATCCTTGCCGGCCTGCTGACGGCCGTTGCCGTCGCCCTGGTGCTGCATCCGCTGATGCGCCGGCAGGGTGTCGCCGAGCGCGCGGCCTTCGACATGGCGGTCTACCGCGACCAGCTGGCCGAGGTGGACCGCGACCTGAAGCGGGGGCTGATCGCCCCCGAACAGGCCGAAGCGGCACGGGCCGAGATCGGCCGCAGGCTCCTGCGGGCCGACGCGGCCCGGACGGCGTCCGACGCCGCAGGGGCGGCCCCCCCCGGCCGGAGCGCACGGATCGCGGCATTGGCGGTCGTGGTCGCGGTGCCCCTGCTGGCCTTGGCCGTGTACCTGCCGACCGGGCGCTGGGACGTGCCGGCGCGGCCGTTCGCCGAGCGCCCCGTGGCCGAACGCGGACCGCCGATCGAGGTGCTGACGGCCCTGGCCAACCTGGAACGGCACCTGGAAGAGGATCCGCGCGATCTCCAGGCGTGGATCCTGGCCGCCAACACCTATTCCCGCATGGGCCGGTTCACGGAGGCGGCCGAGGCCTTCCGCCGGGCCGCGGGCCTTTCGGACGGCGCGCCCGAGTTCCTGTCCGGCATGGCCGAGGCCCTGATCCAGGCCAACCGGGGTCAGGTGACCGACGAGGCCCGCCGCGCGTTCGAGGCGGTGCTGTCGCGTGAGCCCGCCGATCTCCGCGCCCGGTATTATCTGGGCCTCGCGCACGCCCAGGACGGCGATGCGCGCGGCGCGCTGGAACGGTGGGCGGCGCTCCTGGAGTCGTCGCCGCCGGACGCCCCCTGGCTGGACGAGATCCGCGGCCGCATCCACGAATTGGCCCGGCGGTCGGGCATCGACGCCGGGGCCTATCTGCCCGACCCGAAGGGGGTGGTGGCGCCCCCCGCCGCCCCGGCCGGCATCCCGGACGAGATGGCCGGGCGGATCGCGGGGCTGCCACCGGACCAGCGGGCGCAGGCGATCCGCGGCATGGTGGAAGGACTCCAGGCCCGCCTGGAAACCGCCCCCGACGATGCCGACGGCTGGCTCCGGCTTGGCCGCGCGTGGCGTGTGCTGGGGGACGCGGCGCGGGCCGAGGCCGCACTCGAGCGGGCAATCCAGGCGGCCCCGGATCGACCCGACACGCATCTGGCGCTGGCGGACCTGCTGCTCGCCGACCAGGCGCCGACACCGCAGGGCGAGGGCGGCCTGCCCGCGCGGGCGGTCGAAGCGCTGAC
The DNA here is from genome assembly GCA_035645145.1 of Azospirillaceae bacterium. GTDB lineage: Bacteria > Pseudomonadota > Alphaproteobacteria > Azospirillales > Azospirillaceae > CANGXM01. The sequence continues at coordinate 94,491 of DASQNC010000073.1, forward strand.
GGCGGTGTTGCGGTTGGAGCCGGACAGCCCGCCGGCGCTCTGGTGGCTGGGCGTGGACGCCGCCCGCCAAGGGCGCCGGGCCGAGGCCGAGGCGTTGTGGCGGCGCCTGCTGGGCGGCATGGCGCAGGACACCCCCGCCCGGCGCGAGGTCGAGGAGGCGATCCGGGGCTTGGCGGGCTGAGCGTATTCCACTCAGGCGGTTCCGCCTGAGTGGAATACGCTCTGTCAAACAAGCAGATAGAGCACGACCGCTCGATCCATGGGATCGAGCCGTGCTCTCAGCGACGGGCGACCCGCCACCGGTCGGATCACGCCACCATCGGTACCCCCGCGCCCATTGGCACGCCCGCGCGGCGCGGCTATGGTCGTGGCCAGTTTTCGGAGGCACGCCCGTGAGCGAGAACCTTTTCGACCTGTTCCGTGACCGTTTCCCGGCCGACATGGCCCAGCCGTTCATCGAGCATGCGGAAAAGGACCGGATCTGGACCTACGCCGACCTCGACGCGACGTCGGCGCGGTACGCCAACCTTCTGGTGGCGGTGGGCGTGCAGCCGGGCGACCGGGTGGCGGCGCAGGTGGACAAGTCGCCCGAGGCCATTTTCCTCTATCTCGCCTGCGTGCGGGCCGGGGCGGTGTACCTGCCGCTCAACACCGCCTACAAGCCGGACGAGATCGACTATTTCCTGAGCGACGCCGAACCCGCGGTCGTGGTCTGCCGCCCCGGCACCGAGGGTTGGGTGGGCGAACTGGCGGAGAAGTACGGTGTGCTCCAGGTGCTGACCCTGGGGCAGAACGGCGACGGCACGCTGCCCGAGATGGCGGCGGAACAGCCGGACGGGTTCGAGACGGTGGAGACGACCTGGCACGATCTGGCCGCGATCCTCTACACGTCCGGCACCACCGGCCGCTCCAAAGGCGCCATGCTGAGCCATTGGAACCTGGCCTCCAACGCACTGTCGCTGCACGAGATCTGGGGATTCGGGCCGGACGACGTGCTGCTGCACGCGCTGCCCATCTTCCACACCCACGGCCTGTTCGTGGCGACCAACTGCGTGCTCCTGAACGGCACGAAGATGCTGTTCATGCCGAGCTTCGATCCCATCACCGTCCTGCGCTGCCTGCCGCAGAGCACGGTGTTCATGGGCGTCCCGACCTTCTACACCCGGCTGCTGGAACACAACGGCCTCACCCCGGCCCGGTGCGGGAACATGCGCCTGTTCATCTCGGGCTCCGCACCGCTGCTGTCCGAAACGTTCAAGGCGTTCGAGGTCCGCACCGGCCACCGGATCCTGGAACGGTACGGCATGACCGAGACCGGCATGAACACCTCGAACCCGCTGGACGACGAACGGCGCCCCGGCACCGTCGGCTTCCCGCTGCCGGAGGTCGAACTGCGCGTGTGCGACGACCAGGGCAACGAACTTCCCCAGGGCGAAGTGGGCATCCTGGAGGTGCGCGGGCCCAACGTGTTCCTGGGCTACTGGCGCAATCCCGAGAAGACCGCGCAGGAATTCCGCGAGGACGGGTTCTTCATCACCGGCGACGTGGCGAAGATCGACGAGGACGGGTACGTCCACATCGTCGGCCGCGCCAAGGACCTGATCATCTCCGGCGGGTACAACGTCTACCCGAAGGAGATCGAGACCGTGCTCGACGCCTTCTACGGCGTGGGCGAAAGCGCGGTCTTCGGCGTTCCGCACCCGGACTTCGGCGAGGCCGTGGTGGCGGTGATCAAGCCGAAGCCCGACACCGTCACCCCGGGGCCCGACGACATCATCGAAGCGGCCAAGAAGCGCCTGGCCAACTACAAGGTGCCCAAGCGCGTCTTCTTCGTGGAAGACCTGCCCCGCAACGCCATGGGCAAGGTCCAGAAGAACGTCCTGCGCCAGCACTTCGCCGACCTGTTCACGAAGAAGGGCTGAACCGCCGGGCGCATGGGTCCATGCGCCCGGCTTTTGTTCCGTTCCCCACGCCCCGGCGGCATGGGACCGGTTCCCTACGGCGACGGCATCCGCGGGGACGCCGGGGCGCCCCCCCGCGGCACGGCGGACAGGCACTTGCCCGTGACCGTGGCGGCGCAGCCGCCGCGCGCGGTGCAGCGCAGGTCGGAGTGCATCTTGCCCGCGACCTCCACGGTGGCGGCGACCATGTCGTCGAAGGACAGGACCGCGTCGAACCCGGCCAGCACCGCCTGACAGGCGGAAAACACGTGGGCCACGCCGGCAATGTTGCGGGCATGGCACGGGATCTCGACCTCGCCACCCACCGGGTCGCAGACCAAGCCCAGCGTATTCATCAGGCACATGGCGGCTGCGGCGAAGGCCTGGTCCGCAGTGGCGCCGTAGACGTGGGCGACCCCGGCCGCAGCCATCGCCGCGGAGGCGCCGGTCTCCACGGAGCACCCACCGACCTCGGCGGCGAAGGTGCTGCGCGCCGCGAAGACGGCCCCGACCAGGGCCATCACCTGCAATGCGTCCACCAGCGCCGCCCGCGGCACGCCCTGGCATTCCAGGGCGTACAGGCAGCCGGGCACGACGCCGGCACTGCCGGCCGTGGGCGCGGCGCACACCACCTCGCGGTTGCCGCTCTGCTCCATCGCGGCCAAGGCACCGGCGATGGCCTGCCGCAGCACGTCGCCGCCAAGCCCCGGTGGCAGGTTGGCTGCGGCAACGCGACGGGCGGTCGGCTTGAGGAACCGCATCCGGTTGTCGGCCGGGTCCAGGGACAGCCCGCTGCGGACCGATGCCAGCATCACGTCCAGCCGCTCCTCGAACCAGCCGCGGGCCGTCGCGGTCGTCACGCCGAGGCGCCGGGCCTCGTGGTCCAGGGCCAGGCCGGCGAGGTCGTCCCCCCGTTCCGCCAGTTCGCGGAGCACACGGTCGGCCCCCTCGAACAGCACCTCACCCGATGCCACGGGATATTGCCGGGCGGCGCACCAGCGCACGCGTTCGGCCCCCAGCACGTCGCGCAGGCGGGCGCATGTCCGGGGGTCGGCGGGATGGCCGATCTCCAACACCCAGGTGCCGGGCCCGGCCGCGGTGCACGTCGAGACGGTGTGGCCGGCGGCCTCCACGGCCGCGGCCACGGCCGCACTGTCGGCCGGGCCGCCCTCGACCACCAGCCCGTGCGCCGTCCCGGTGAAGGGAAGCGGCCGGCCGTCGAGCGCATCGACGGCGAACATCCCGCCGCCCGTGGACACCCCTTCGAACAGATCGGTGCGATCACGGCCCGCCGCGTCCCGGACCGTCAGCCGGAGTTCCACCCGGTTCGGGTGGTCGGCGCGGCGCAACCGCCCGACTTCGATGTCGAAGGCGAAACCTTCCCCCGCCCCGAGCCGCGGCAGGATGTGCCGGTAGTCGGGTGACGTCAGCTCCACGCCCCAAAGCCCGGCGGCGAACCCCTCGTCGCTGCCCTGGTTGGCATAGACCTGCGCGAACGAACCGGACGGGTCGAACCGGACAAGGGCAGCGACCAGCGTCTCGCCCTCCCCCAGCGCCAGTTCCCGCGCGGTCCGGGCTATCATGTACGGGGCCGCGGAATGGGAACTGGACGGGCCACGCATCACCGGCCCGATGATCGAATTCAGAAGACTGATGTCCTGCACGTCCGTTCCGCCTGCCTGGTCACTGCCACGGACGGAGCTTGGGGAACGGGGCGGCGCGAGGCAAGCCCGTCCGCTCAGGCCGCGCGGGTCGCCATCAGCCGGCAGGCGTCGGCGACGGTGATGTTGTTGGAATAGGCCATGTAGGGCTCCAGCGCCGCCAGCTTCAGGTCGAAGTCGCGCAGCCGCGCACCGGCACGGTGGAAATTGGCCTCCCGCTCGCGCCGGGCGCGCAGCAGATCCTGCCAGGTGGCATGGGCGAACAGGACGTACTTGTAGCCGCCGTCGTCGGTCGGCACCGCGAGCGCCGCCGGCGGCTCCAATCCCGGCAGCAGGGGCGTCATGTCGCGGAGGGCGCCGTCGTCCCCGGCATCCTCCGGGCGCCGCCCCTCCGACGTCGCCTCGCGCATCACGTCCTTCACTTCGCGGCGCAGGGCCAGCTCCAGAAGCCGCTCGCGCTCCGCGGCCAGCTCTTCGGCATAGCGCCGCCGCACCGCCCGAATCACCTCGTCGATGGAGCACGGCCCTTGACGCAGCAGGTCGTCACGGGTCTTCCGCAGAAGGGCGCTGATCCGGTTCATGGGCGATCCCGTTTCTACATGTTGTAGCCCAACATGAAACCGGAACAACAAGTGGGGTTCGACGTTCCCGAACACCCTCCGGGAGAGAGCGAAAATCGGCGCTTCCGGCCATGGCAGGGCTCGACGCCCAAGCCCCGGCGCCCCCACGTCCGGCGGAACGCCCTGGGCGCCCCCCTGTTGCAGCGGCAGACAGTGCCTTGGCGGGAGGGACCCGGTGACCAATACAACCGATTTTGCCTCGCGCGCGGGTGCCTTTGCCCCCGGTGCCGTCGGCGGCACCGCACGGGGGGCGGCGTTGCTGGGCGGTGCCGCCCTGGCGTTCGCAGGCTTCCGGCGCGGCGGAACCGTGGGCTGGACCCTGGCGGCGGCCGGCGGAGCCCTCGCCTTGGCCGGCTTGACAGGGGAGACCGCCATCCGGCAGGCCGGCCAGGTTCTGCCGCCGCCCCGGCGGGAGGCCGACGAGCGTTCGCCGCGCACGGTGGCGACGGTCACCATCTTCCGTCCGGCGTCCGAGGTCTACCGGCTGGTCCGCGACTTCGCCATGTGGCCCCACTTCATGGAGCACCTGGAGAGCGTCGAGGTGCAGGACGAGATCCGGTCCACCTGGACCGCCAAGGGACCGGCCGGCACCCGCGTCACCTGGGAGTCGGAGGTGGTCGAGGACCGACCCGACCGCAGTATCGCTTGGCGGTCGGTCGCGGGCTCGCGGGCACCCAACAGCGGTTGGGTCGAAATGCGCGAGGCGCCGGGCGGCCGGGGGACCGAGCTCCGGGCCGAAATGCGGTACGAGGTGCCGGGCGGACGCCTGGGCGAGGTGGTCGCCGCATTTGCCGGCCGCAGTCCGGCGGAGGAACTGCGCAACGGACTGCGCCGACTGAAGCAGCTGATCGAGACGGGGGAGGTTCCGACCACCGAAGGCCAACCCCACGGGACCCGCAGCCGCTGGAGCATCGCACAATGAAGGCCCTGTGCTGGAACGGCGTGAATGATCTGCGCGTCGAGAACGTCCCCGACCCGTCGATCCTGAACCCCCGCGATGCCATCGTCGAGGTCACGCTGTCGTCGGTGTGCGGGTCGGACCTGCACCTGATCGACGGCTACGTCCCGACCATGCAGCCGGGCGACATCATCGGGCACGAGTTCATGGGAACCGTGGTCGACACCGGATCCGAGGTGCGCCGGCTGAAGAAGGGCGACCGGGTGGTCGTGATTTCGATCATTGGATGCGGCGAATGCTGGCACTGCAAGCAGCAGGAATATTCGCTGTGCGACAACTCCAACCACCAGCCCCAGGCCGAGGAGCTGCTGTTCGGCCAATGCACCGCCGCCATTTTCGGCTACAGCCACGCGTTCGGCGGCTACGCCGGCAGCCACGCCCAATACATCCGGGTGCCCTTTGCCGACCAGGGGGCCTGCAAGGTGCCGGACGGCGTGCGTGACGAACAGGCGGTGTTCGTCTCGGACGCCGCCCCCACGGGCTTCATGGCCGCCGAGATGGCCGCCATCCAACCGGGGGATGTCGTGGCGGTGTGGGGGGCCGGCGGCGTCGGCCAGATGGCCATGCGCATCGCTTGGCTGATGGGGGCCGAACGGGTCATCGCCATCGACCGGCTGCCCGACCGGCTGTCCCTGGCCCGCACGGGCAGCAAGGCCGAGACGTTGGACTACACCCAGGTCAACGTCTACGACGCGCTTCTGGAGATGACCGGCGGCCGCGGCCCCGACCGCTGCATCGACGCGGTCGGGATGGAGGCCTACGCCCCCACCGCCGACTATTGGTACGACCGCGCCAAGCAGATGGCGAAGCTGTCGTTGGACCGGGTCTCGGTGCTGCGCCAGATGGTCCAGTGCTGCCGCAAGGGGGGCACGATCTCGATCGTCGGCGTCTATGCCGGCCTGATCGACAAGTTCCCCATGGGTGCCGCCATGAACAAGGCGCTGACCTTCCGCATGGGCCAGCAGCACGGGCAGAAGTTCGCCCCGCAACTGTTCGAATGGATCCGCGAGGGCCGGCTGGAGACGGCCGACATACTCACCCACCGGATGTCCCTGGACGCCGGTGCGGAAGGCTACCGGATGTTCAAGGAAAAGCGGAACGACTGCATGCGGGTCGTCTTCGCCCCGCACTGACCGCGGCGACCCACTCCCGGGTGCGGCACGGGAGTGGGCTTCGGGCCTGCCCGCACCTCCCGCCAGCCCCCCTGGCCGCCTGCTCCCCTGGCCGCGGCCACGGTCTTGGGCTAAACGGTCGGAAACACCAACGAAGTGCCGGGAGGAAAGCCGAGCATGCACCCCAACGTCGCGCCGGTCCTGGACCGGATCGAGCAAACCTTCGACCAGTCGGTCGCCCGCCTGTGCGACCTGTTGCGCATCCCGTCGGTGGGCACCGACCCCCAGTACGACGCCGACACCCGGCGTGCCGGCCAGTGGCTGGTGGACCAGTTCAAGGCCATGGGCTTCGAGGCGGGCCTGCGCGAAACCGGCGGCCAGCCCATGGTGATCGCCCATTACCAGGGCCCCGAGGGCTACCAGGGCCCGCACCTGATGTACTACGGGCACTACGACGTGCAGCCGCCGGAGCCCCTGGAACTGTGGACCTCGCCGCCGTTCGAACCGACGATCGTCGAGGCCGAACGCGGCAAACGCGTGGTGGCCCGGGGGGCCGTCGACGACAAGGGCCAGGTGATGACCTGGGTCGAGGCGTTCCGCGCCTGGCACGCCGTGCACGGCAGCCTGCCCGCACGCATCACTGTGATGATCGAGGGCGAGGAGGAGTCGGGCTCGAAGAGTCTGCTGCCGTTCCTGCTGGCCAACAAGGACGAGCTGAAGGCCGACATCTGCGTGGTCACCGACACCGGAAGCTGGGACGTCGAGACCCCGGCCATCACCTACATGCTGCGGGGGCTGGTCTACACCGAGCTGACCCTGCACGGGCCCAGCCACGACCTGCATTCGGGCATGTACGGCGGCACGGTGCTGAACCCGAACCACGCCCTCGTCAAGATCCTGGCGGACCTGCACGACGACCAGGGCCGGGTGCAAATCCCCGGCTTCTACGACGACGTGGTCGAGCCCGGGGCCGAAGAGCTGGCCATGTGGCGCTCGCTCGACTTCAACGAGGCCGACTGGATGGCCGGCGTGGGCATGAAAACGCCGTGGGGCGAAGCCGGACGCATGGCGCTGGAGCGCATGTGGTCGCGGCCGACCTGCGACGTGAACGGCATGTGGGGCGGCTACACGGGCGCGGGCTCGAAGACGGTCATCCCGGCCCAGGCCTCGGCCAAGATCTCGTTCCGGCTGGTCGCCAACCAGGACCCGAAGAAGGTCTTCGACGGCCTGCGCACCTTCATCGCCGACCGCTGCCCGCCGGACTTCCGGTGGGAACTGCAGGACTTCGGCTCATCGCCGGCGCTCCGCGTGCCGACCGACTCGCCCTATCTGCGGGCGGCCATGGGCGGTCTGGAGGACATCTACGGGAAACCGCCGGTGCTGATCGGCTCCGGCGGCTCGATCCCGATCGTCGGCGACATCCAGAAGGTGCTCGGCTTCGACAGCCTGCTGGTCGGCTTCGGGCTGGAGGACGACCGGGTTCATTCCCCGAACGAAAAGTTCGAGCTGGTCTGCTACCGCAACGGCATCCGCTCCCACGCGGCCATCCTGGCCCGGCTGGCGGAGACCCGCTGAATTCGCCGGCCGGGGCGGGGCACCGGTGCCCCGCCCCCGGCCGGTCTGCAATTGGGACTTCGGATCGACCCCGCGGAAGAGCCGCGCGGCCACCGGCCTCAGCCGTACCGCTGCTCCTTCCAGGGGTCGCCCTCGTTGTGGTAGCCGCGCTCCTCCCAGAAGCCGCGCCGGTCCTCGGCCAGGAACTCGATGCGCTTGAGCCACTTCGCGGACTTCCAGAAATAAAGGCGCGGCACCACCATCCGCACCGGGCCGCCATGCTCACGGGGGATGGGCTTGCCCTCCCAACTGTGGGCGAGCATCACATTGTCCTCGGCCACCCGCTCGATCGGCAGGTTGGCCGTGTAGCCGTCGTGGCTGTGGAACAGGACGAACCGGGCCTCCGGCGTCGGGCGGACGACCGAGAGCACATGCGCGGCCTTCACGCCCTCCCACCGGTTGTCGTAGCGCGACCAAGCGGTGACGCAGTGGATGTCGGAGATGCTGGTCGCGGCCGGCTGGGCCAGGAAATCCGTCCAGCGCCAGACGACCGGGTTCTCCACCAGCCCGTCGACCGTCAGTGACCAGTCCTCGGGCTTGATGTCGGGCTGCACACCCAGATCCAGCACCGGCCAGTTCTTCACCAAGCGTTGGCCGGGAGGAAGACGTTGCTCGGGTTCGGCCGTCGCGCCGGTCAGGTGGCGCCCCTCCCGGGCCCACTTTTCCTTGCTGTCGATCAGGCGCTGCTTGTACTGGCCGCCCGGATCCCCGTCCTGCATTCCACCCCCCATCCCATCGCGCCTGAAGCCGCGGACCCCCGCCGGCCGGCAGGGTCGTCCGTTTCACTTCGTGCCGAACATCCGGTCGCCGGCATCGCCGAGGCCGGGAACAATGTAGGCATTCTCGTCCAAATGGCTGTCCAGCGCGGCGGTGTAGACCTTCACCTCCGGATGCGCGGCCTGGAACACCCGCATGCCTTCCGGGGCCGCCACCAGGGCCATGAACCGGATCCGGTCGCCCGCCGCGCCATGGCGCTTCAGCACGTCCACGGCATGGACCGCGGAGTGGCCGGTCGCCAGCATCGGGTCCACCACGATGAACATGCGCCCTTCCGCATCGGGCAGCTTCACCAGGTATTCCACCGGCCGCCTGGTCTCGTGGTCGCGGTAAAGGCCGATGTGGCCCTCGCGCGCCAGGGGCACAAGCTGGACCAAACCTTCGGCCATCACCAGGCCGGCCCGCAGGATCGGCACGACGGCCAGCTTCTTGCCCTCGATCACCGGGGCATCCATCGGCTCCAGCGGCGTTTCGATCCGCTCCTTGGTCAGCGGCAGGTCGCGCGTGATCTCGTAGCCCATCAGCAACGAGATCTCCTTCAAAAGGGCCCGGAACTGGCCGGTCGAGCGCTGCCGGTCCCGCATCTTGGTCAGCTTGTGCTGAATCAGCGGATGGTCGACGACGTACAGGGAAGGGAATTCGGGGTGCGAGCGCATCGGCGGCGGTCCGGGGCTGTCGGACGGGAACGAGGATCGGAGTCTATAAAGCCCGCCTTGGGCGGCGCCAAGCCCTCTGGAACCGGCTCCAGGCACGCAGGCGGACGTCATGCCGTGTTCACGGGGTGATCCCGGGGCCGCGGGTCTTCAGCAGATCGCGGATTTCCGCGAGAAGCCGCACCTCCTCCCGGGGCGCCGGCTTGGCGGTGCCCCACAGGCGGTTGACCTGGCGGACCAGCAGGAAGACGGCGAGGGCGACGATCAGGAACTGGATCAGCGCGTTCAGGAACTTGCCGTACGCGATGGGGGCCGCCCCCGCTTCGCGCGCCTGCTCCAGGGTGGCGTAGGTGCCGCCGTCCAACGGGATGAAGTAGTTGGAGAAATCGACGCCCCCGATCAGGACGCCCAGCGGGGGCATCAGGATGTCATTGACCAGGGAATTGACGATGCCGGTGAACGCCGCCCCGATGATGACGCCGACCGCAAGTTCGACGACGTTGCCGCGCGCGACGAACCCCCGGAATTCCCTCAGGAAAGACATTCCGCCTCCTTTCCACCCGCCGATGGTCCCCGGTTCCCCGGCCGACGCCCCAACCTGTCGCAGGCGCCGCTTCGCAGGCAACCGGCGGGATTGGGGGAGCGTCCACAAACGCCGGACTCGGGACGCACGGGCACGCCTCACCCGTTGGGGGTAAATCCAAGGCCTCCAATCCGTGGCGAACGCCTGCTAGGGTGCACCGCGCAAGGGATCCGGCCCCGACCCCGGGACTCCACAAGGAACGAGACCGTCATGACGTTGAAGCTCGCGTTGCGCGCCGGCGCCGCCGTAATCGCGCTGGGTGCCGCCGCCCCCGCCTTTGCCCAGGACTATACGCTCTCCATCATCCACACGAACGACGTGCATTCGCGCGTCGACCAGGTGACGGCGCAGGGCAGCTTCTGCACGCCCAAGGACGCGCAGGAGAACAAGTGCTTCGGCGGCTATCCCCGCCTGATCGGCAAGATCCGCGAGTTGCGGCAGGCGCAACCGAACCCGCTGGTGCTGGACGCCGGCGACGTGTTCCAGGGCTCGTTGTTCTACACGCTCCTGAAGTCCGACGCGGTCAAGCCGTTCGTGGAGATGGCCGGCTACCATGCCATGACGATCGGCAACCACGAGTTCGACGACGGCCCGGCGGAGCTGGCCAAGTTCCTGGACGGGCTGAAGACGCCGGTGGTGACGTCGAACATCGACACGAGCCGCGAGCCGCGCCTTCAGAACAAATGGAATGCCTACCGGGTCGTCGAGATCGGCGGCCAGCGGATCGGCATCATCGGCCTGACCACCAGCGAAACCACCATTTCCTCCAGCCCCGGCCCCACCGTGTCGTTCGGCGACCATGCCGAGGCGCTGCGACGCAATGTGCGCGAATTGCAGGGCCAGGGTGTCAACAAGATCATCGCCCTGACCCATGTGGGCACGGCCGTGGACCGTGAACTGGCCAAGCAGGTGGACGGCATCGACGTGTACGTGGGCGGGCACAGCCACTCGCTGCTGCACAACGGCGAGGACCGCCGCAAGGAAGGCCCCTACCCCATCGTCGAACGCACGCCGTCGGGAGCGCCGGCGCTGGTGGTCCAGTCCTATTACGCGGGGATTTTCCTGGGCAACCTGCAGGTCACCTTCGACAAGGACGGCGTGCCGGCCAAGTGGCAGGGCGACACCATCCTGATGGACTCCAAGGTGCCCCAGGACGCCCAGGCGCAGGAGCTGGTGCAGAAGATGGCCGGCCCGCTGGCCGAACTGCGGGCCCGCCAGATCGGCACCGCGGCGGTGGCGCTGGACGGCGACCGCGTGGCCTGCCGCCACGGCGAATGCACGATGGGCAACCTGATCGCCGACGCCATGCTGGCCGCCGCCAAGGAGCAGGGCGCCCAGATCGCCATCCAGAACGGCGGCGGCATCCGCACCTCCATTCCCCAGGGGCAGATCAGTTTCGGCCAGGTGCTGGAGGTCCTGCCCTTCTCCAACGCACTGGCCACCTTCAAGCTGACCGGTTCGGAAGTGGTCGAAGCCCTGGAAAACGGCGTCGGCCGGGCCGAGAACCCGCAGAACGAGGGCACCGGGCGCTTCCCACAGGTGGCGGGGCTCCGCTTCACCTGGGACGCGTCCAAGCCCACCGGCCAGCGCATCGACAAGGTCGAAGTCCGGCAGGCGAACGGCACCTTCGCGCCTCTGGACCGGAACGCCACCTACACCGTCGTGACCAACGACTTCATGCGCAAGGGCGGCGACGGCTACGCGGTCTTCCGCGACAAGGGCAGGAACGCCTACGACGCCGGCCCGAACCTGGAAGACGTGCTGGCGGCGTACATCCGCCAAACCGGCACCGTCGAACCCAGGATCGAGGGGCGCATCACCCGGGCGAACTGACCGCGAATCCTGTGGCAGCCCCGTGCCCCTCGGCGGCACGGGGCTTATTCTTCCACCCCCATGCTCCAACGCTTGCCTGTCCCTGCCGGATGTGACGTGGTCCCGGACGCACGTTGTCGCGGCAGCGGGCCATGACAAGCGGCCTCGCGCACCGCCTTTCCCCCGCTTCAGCCCAAACCACCCAACTTGCGCCTGTGACGGCAAAGCAGAAATCGCATAAGAATGCGGTACGTCCCCCACCCGTTTGGAAGCTGCGACCGAAAGGACCAGTCCGTGACCGCCGTCCAGGCTACCCCGTTTGATACGCGATTTCTTGCAGGCGGTGGAAAATCCGGGGAGCTCATTGCCGCACACGATTGGGCCGCCACACCGCTTGGGCCGATCGAAAATTGGCCGGCATCGCTCCGGATCGCGCTGGGGATGATTCTCAATTCCGGGTTCCCCAGCTTCCTGGCATGGGGGCCGCAACTCATCAGCTTCTACAATGACGCCTACCGGCCGTTCCTGGGCAGCAAACCCGAAGGGATCGGGCGTCCCCTGCCCGAGGTATGGGCGGAAATCTGGGACGAGATCGGCCCGATCACGGCCCGGGGGATGGCCGGGCATGCGAGCTTCCACGAGAACGAACCCCTGCTCGTGCCGAACGACTCGGCCGGCAAGCAGATCTGGCGGACCTTCTCGTGTTCGCCGGTGCGCAACGAGGACGGCACGGTGGGCGGCGTGCTCTGCACCATCCTTGAGACGACGCCGACCGTTCTTGCGGAACGACGCCTCCGCTTCCTGGTGGAACTGGGGGACACATTGCGTGCGGCCGAAGGTCCGGTCGCCATCACCCAGGCGGCGGCGGCGGCTCTAGGCCGTTACCTGGGCGCGAACCGGACCGGCTACGGTGAATTCGATCCGTCCGGCGAGGTGGTTTCGGTCAAACGCGATTGGACCGACGGGACCGTGGCCTCGCTTGCGGGCGAGACGCGCACGATCATGGCATTCGGACCGGCCCTGGTCTCCGAGCTGCGCGCCGGACGCACCCTGGTGGTCGAGGACTGCCATACCGACCCGCGGACCTCCGATCCGAGTCATCAGGCCGTATGGGACCGCACCGGCGTGCGGGCCGCCATTGTCGTCCCATTGATCCATGGCGGGCGGCTGAGTGCCGCCCTCTACACCCATTCCTCCCTGCCACGGACATGGACTGCGGCCGAAGTGGCGCTTGCCGAGGATGTGGCGATGCGCACCTGGGCCGCTTATGCCCAGGCCCGGGCCGAGGCCGACCTGCGCGAGAGCGAGGCGCGCATGGAGCTCGCCGTGTCCGCGTCCGGAGGCGGCATCTGGGACTGGGATCTGCTGACCAACCGCTTCACCTGTTCGCCCCGGGCCAAGGCGATCTACGGCTTCGCCCCGGACCAGGAGGTGACCTACAAGGGTATCCGCAGGGTCATCCACCCGGAAGATCTCCCGCTTGTGGCTGCCGCGGCCCGGCGTGCCCTGGACCCCGCCATCCGGGCCCAGCCCATCTTCGAGTACAGGATCGTGCGGCCGGACGGGGCCGTGCGCCATGTGGTCGCGCACGGCAAGGTGGTTTTCGCCCTGGTCGACGGCCAGGAACGCGCGGTCCGGTACGCCGGCAGCTTGCAGGACATCACCGAGCGCTGGTGGTTGCAGCAGGAGCGGGTCGCCAACGAGGCGCGCCTGCGGCTTGCGCTCGGCGCCGGCCGGATGGCGGCCTGGGAAGCCGACATGGAGACGGGCGCGCTGGTCGGCACGCCGGAACTCAAGCGGCTGCTCGGCTTCGCCGACCACGAGAATCCGACCGTTTACGACGTGATGAACCGCTATTACCCCGGCGAACGGGAGCGGCTCCAGGCGGTCGGCAAGGCGGCCCGGGAGCGGGGCGAACAGTTCGCGGAGGCCGAGTTCCGATACGTCCGGCCCGACGGCTCGCTTCGTTGGATGCTGCTGCGGAACCAAGCGGTTCTGGACCCGGAAGGACGGATGTTAAGGGCGGTCGGTGTCCTGATGGACATCACCGAGCGCAAACGGATCGAGGAGGTTCTGCGCGAGCAGGAGCGCCGGCAGGCGTTCCTGCTGGAACTCGGCGACAACCTGCGCAAGCTGACCGAACCCGCGGCAATCATGGGGGCCGCGGCCGAAGCGCTGGGCCGGCATCTCGGGGCCTCGCGGGTCGGCTACTGCGAAGTGGAGCCCGGCCAGGTCCACTTCACGGTTCCGAGGGATTGGACCGACGGCACGGTGGTCAACCTGACCGGCCGCTTCCGCATGGACGACTTCAGCCCCTTGCTGGCCGCGGAGATGATGCACGGCCGAACCGCGGCCCAGGACGACGTCGCGACCCACCCGCTGACGGCCGGCGCCAAGGATTCGTTCGCCGCCATCCAGATCCGGTCGAATCTTGCCGTCCCGCTGATCAAGGGCGGCATCCTGACCGCGATGATGTTCGTGAACTATCGCGACACCCATGCCTGGACCACCGACGAAATCTCGCTGGTCGAGGATGTGGCCGAGCGCACATGGTCGGCCGTGGAGCGCGCGCGGGCCGAATCGCTGCTGAAGGAAAGCGAGGCCCGATTCCGCGGCGTGTTCGAATCCGACCTGATGGGCTTCAGCATCCTCGACACGCGCACGGGCGAGACGCTTGCCATCAATGACAGCCTCCTCCGGATGACAGGCTACACCCGCGCCGACTTCGAAGCGGGACGGGGCGACCGGCGGGCGTTCACGCCCGAGGAATACCGGGCCATCGACGAGGCTGCGATCGCCCTGGCACGCAGCCGCGGCTGGTGGGATCCCTACGAAAAGGAATATCTCCGGCCGGACGGCACCCGCCTGCCGGTCCGTGTCTCGTCCGCCCCCCTGCCCGGCGAACCCGGCCGCGTGGTGGTTTCGGTCCAGGACATAACCCAGGAGCGGGCCGCGCTCGCGGCGCTGCGGGAGTCGGAGGAGCGTTTCCGCACCATCGCGGACTCCGCCCCCGCGCTCATCTGGATGACCGACACCGAGGCGCAGGTCACCTTCGCCAACACCCACCATGAGCGGAAATTCGATCTTCCGCCCGAAGCGATCCTGCGGAACGGTTGGCGCCAGGTGGTCCATGCCGACGACGTGGAGGCGTTCTCGGCCCTGTTCGCCAACGCCATCCGAACGCGAAAGCCGTTCGTCTCGGAAATCCGCGTCTGGGACAAGAAGGGACGCCTGCGCTGGTTGAGCTGCCAGGGCGTGCCCCGCTTTGACGGTGCGGGCACCTACCTCGGCCATACGGGTACCAATGTCGACATAACCGAGGCCAGGATCGCCCGCGACGAGCTCGAGCGGCTGATCGAGGAGCGCACCGCCGAACTCGCCGCCGCCAATCGGCAGCTCGTGGGGCAAATCGAGGAGCGGGAGAAAGTCGAGGCCACCTTGCGCAAGATGCAGCGGCTGGAAGCGGTGGGCCAGCTGACATCCGGCGTCGCGCACGACTTCAACAACCTGCTCACCGTGGTGCTCGGCAATATCGGCTTCGTCGAGCGCGCCGTCGCCAAGGCGGGCGTGGACGACAAGATCCTCGACCGTCTCGGCTACATGCGAACCGCCGCCGAGCGCGGGGCCACCCTGACCGCACAGCTCCTCGCCTTCTCCCGCCGCCAGCGGTTGGAGGCGAAACCGGTCGACCTCAACGAAACCGTCGCCGGAATGCGCGATCTGCTCCAAAGTTCGATGGGCGGATCGGTGCAGTTGCAGACCGTCCTGGAGCCGGGGCTCTGGCCTGCGCTGGTCGACCCGACCCAGATCGAACTCGTGATCCTGAACCTCGCCATCAATGCGCGCGATGCCATGGAGGTGGGCGGCTCACTGACGGTGGAGACGGAAAACGTCACCCTGGGCGAGCCCATCCGGCCCGAAGAGCCGCCGCCGGGCGATTATGTGATGGTGTCGGTTGCCGACACCGGCACCGGCATGACGGACGAGGTTCTGGCCAAGGCCTTCGAACCGTTCTTCACCACCAAACCGGTGGGCAAGGGCTCGGGCCTGGGCCTGGCCCAGGTCTACGGCTTCGCCAAACAGTCGGGCGGCGGTGTGCGGATCGAGACCCGCCTCGGCGCGGGCACCACGGTAAAGGTGTTCCTGCCGCGCGCGGCCCAGCCGAACGCGGTCGCGCGCGAGACGGAGACCTTCGATTCCGGCGACCGCATTGAGGGGCCTCCGCGCCGCGTGCTGCTCGTCGACGACGACAACGCCGTGCGGGAGGTGACCGCGATCATGCTGCAGGACCTCGGCTGCGAAGTGGTGGAAGCCGGGAGCGGCGGAGCTGCGCTGGACATCATCGAACGGGACCCGCAGCCCTTCGATTTGATGGTCGTCGACTTCGCGATGCCCGGCATGAACGGGGCGGAGGTGGCCCGCGAGGTTGCCGTGCGCCGGCCGGGCCTGCCGGTTCTGTTCGTCACCGGGTACGCCGACCTGACCGCATTGGGCGACGTCGCAGAGGACCGCATCGTGCAAAAGCCCTTCCGCGGGGACGTGCTGACGGCGAAGGTGCGCCGCCTTCTCGGCGTTGCGGAACGGATGATCGATGCCGTTCCGCTTTCACGCTGAACCTCCGCCGGCGGGGCATTCGGCCGGCGGGCTCCAGCGCGGCAATCCGGTGCAACGCACAATGGTGTACCTCGAATGAGCAGATCCGCCGGCTTGCCGCCCGTGCTGGCGGAAACCCCAGGATCCCCAACAATGCCCGGCCAATTCGGCAGCAAACCGCGAGGAAAGCCGACTATCAAAAGGGTTGCTGAGTCCCCCCTTCCGTCTGCTATCCAGCCTTGGAGAACATGCGGCACCCCGAATATTCACGTCGGGGAAATTCCATCGGGGTTTTCCTAAAATGCAAAACAACAAGCCTGCCCGGAATGCCGTTTCGGAATTGGACCTGCCTCTGGAAAGGGATGTGTTTCTGCGATCCCTGATCCGCGAGCTCGCCGGGACTTTGGAGGGCGTGGTCGGGATTGACGAAGCCTCGGGCTACATCAGCGTGGTTGGCAGTGTCATTGGCGAGCAGATCAACAACCACTACCGGAACGCGCTCGCCGTGGAGGGCTTGTCCCGCGACCAGGTGCGGGATGTTCTGGTCGACCTGAAGCGCCGGATCCAGGGCGACTTCTACGTCGTCGAGGAGACGGAGGACAGGATCGTGCTCGGCAACAGGGCCTGCCCCTTCGCCGAAAAGGTCATCGGCCGTACGTCCATGTGCATGATGACGTCCAACGTGTTCGGCCGCATCGCGGCGGACAACCTCGGTTATGGCAAGGTGGAGCTGCGCCGCACCATCGCCGCGGGGCACCCGGGGTGCACCGTGGTGGTCTATGTCAAGCCGACCGAGGAGGCCTTGGCGGCGGAGGGGCGCGAGTACGTCCGAGCCGACGAGCCGGACGGCGCGTAAGCAAGCGCCCGATGACCGTTTCGCCCCAAGTCGTCATCGACCTGTTACCCGAACCTGTCCTGCTCTTGAGCCGGGAGGGCGTCGTCCTCCATGCGAACGACGCGTTCGAACGCGCGACCGGCGGGCGCCGGCCGGTGGTTGGGCACCACCTCCAGGACATGGTCGTCACGCCCGCCGACGATGTGGCCGCCTTTCTCCGGCGCTGCGCGGGTTCCCTGCAACCCGTGCCCGGTGGCCTGACGTTCGCGGTGTCCGGTCAGCCGCCGGTTCGTATGCGGTGCGACGGCGCAACGGTCAGACGGGACGATGGCGGACCGGGCCCGATCATGCTGCGGTGCATTGCCCACCGGCAGGCCGTCTCCGAGTTCCAGATCCTGACGGAAAAGGTGAAGCAGCTCAGTCAGGAGGTGCTCCGGCGCAGGCAGACCGAGAAAATGCTGCGGGCCAGCGAGGAAAGGCTGCGCCTGGCGGTCGATGCGGCGGAAATGGGAACCTGGGACTTCGAGGTCCGGTCGCGGAAACTGGAGATCTCGCCCCGCCTGAACGAATTCCTCGGACTTTCCGCCGATACCGAGGCCGGGTACGAGGACATCCTTCCTGCGATCCACCCCGAAGACCGCGAACGGGTCGATCGGTTGATCCGGTCCGCACTCGCATCGCCCGGAACGGGTTCGTACAAATTCGAATTCCGCACGCACGGCGGCATGGGCGGCACGGAAAGATGGCTTTCCGCCAAGGGCCGGACGATGTTCGAGGGTGGGCGCGCCATCCGGTTCACCGGTGCCGTGCTCGATGTGACGGAGCGCCGAAGGTCGGCGGAACACCAGAAGCTCCTGATCAACGAGCTCAACCACCGGGTCAAGAACACGCTTGCGACGGTGCACTCCATCGCGGCGCAGACCCTGCGCCACTCCGATTCGCTCGATGCGTTCGGCCGTGCCTTCATCGACCGCGTCATGGCCCTGTCGCAGACCCATAATCTGCTGACCCAGGCCAAATGGCGGGGAATGGAGCTCCGCAAGTTGCTGGAAGCCGAACTCCGCCCCTACGGGAACATCGACGGGCACCGCCTCTCCCTGCGCGGCGGCCCGGTTCATGTCGGCCCGAAGGCGGCAGTCGCCCTCGGCCTGTCCATCCACGAGCTGGCGACCAACGCCGCCAAGTACGGCGCGCTTGCCACCGCGGACGGTCGGGTGGAGGTGGATTGGCGGGTGGAACCGGGGGGCCCCACCGGCGCCCGCCTGCTGCTGGAATGGCGGGAGCGGGACGGGCCGCCGGTTGCACCACCGCAACGCAGGGGCTTCGGCTCGCGTTTGATCGAGCGCGGACTGGCGTACGAGCTGGGCGGGGAAGTGCGGTTGCTGTTCGACCCCGAAGGGGTGCGATGCCTGGTGTCGCTCTCGGACTGGATGCTGGAGCAGAGTGGGGAATGATGGACGTTGAGCCACGCCAGGTGCTGGCAGGCCGCCGCATCCTGGTGGTCGAAGACGAGGCGCTGGTGGCCATGCTGATCGAACACGCGCTTCTCGCCCTGGGCTGCGAGGTGGTGGGGCCGGTGGCGAGCACGAAGGAAGCGATCAGCCTGATCCAAGCCGGCCGGGTGGATGCCGCCACGCTCGACATCAATCTTTCCCGCGAGGAGGTCTATCCCGTCGCCGAGGTCCTGGAAGCCCGGGGAATCAAGTTCATACTCATCACGGGATACGACGAGGAGAACGTCCTGCGACGCTACGGCCGGTGGCCGTTGATGCAGAAGCCGTTCACCGACGAGCGCCTCGCCGCACTTCTCGCCTGCGTCGTTTCCGAACCCCGCGGCTCCGCTTAGGGACGTGCGTTCGGACGGCCCAGTGCCTCCGCAACGAGCCAGCGACATCCTTCATGCCAAGGTCGGGGGCGCGGCCATGCCTCGACCTTCCTTGTGGCGGCCAAAGGCAGCCACCCCCGTGGTCATCAGCGCCGTTCGCCGTCCACCCGGAACCAACGGTAGGCATAGCCGTCCAAGCGGAGCGGATCGGAAGCCGGCCGGATCCGGTACGCGTCGGTGTCACCGAACAGGGGAGCAAGGCGGGTCGCCCCGTCGAGGCGCGGCCTCGCCTCGACCGGCCGGTCGGACAGGTTGTGCAGTGTCAGCACCGTGTTGCCCCGCCATTCGTACGCGAGCCCCAGCACCTTGTCGGCGCCGGTGTCCACCAGCCGGAACGCCCCCCACCCCACTTCGGGACAGGCCCGGCGGGTGCGGATCAACCGCTGCATGCGCCCCATCAGGGCGTCCATCCGCTCGCGTTGCGCCGCGACGTTGACGTCCTGGAAGCGGAAGCGGCCGTCGGACACCACGGGGCGGATCAGCCGGTCCGCCGGGGCTTTGGAAAATCCGGCGTTCGGCTCGTCGGCCCACTGCATGGGTGTGCGGACCGGCATCCGCTCCGGCAGCGAGAGGTCCTCGCCCATGCCGATCTCCTCGCCGTACCAGAGCACCGGCGTGCCCGGCAGGGCGAACATCAGGCTGTAGGCCATCATCAGGCGCCGCTCGTCGCCGCCGAGCATGGGCGGCAGGCGGCGGCGGATGCCGCGGCGGTACAGGCGCATGCCCTCGTCCGGTGCGAAGGTGGCGAAGACCTCGGCCCGCTCGGCGTCGGACAGGCGGCCAAGGTCCAACTCGTCGTGGTTGCGCAGGAAGGCCGCCCATTGGGCGTTGCCCGGAATGCGGGGCATTGCCGCCAGGGTTTGCGCGACGGGGGCCGGATCCCCGCGGGCAAGGGCCAGGAACGTGTGCTGGTTGAGCATGAAGTTGAACATCATGTGCAGCCGGTCGCCGCGGCCGAAATATTCATCCGCCTGGTCGAAGGGGATGTTCGCCTCCGCCAGCAGGATTCCCTCGGCCTTGCGCCAGGAGATGAACTCCCGCATCTCGGTCAGGTAGGCGTGCGGATCCTCGCGCCCCGGTGGCACGTCCACACCCTCGTACTCGATGAGGAAGGGCACGGCGTCGACGCGGAAACCCGACACGCCGAGCTGCAGCCAGAACCCCATGATGCTCTCGATCTCGTCGCGCACCGCGGGGCAGGCGATGTTGAGATCCGCCTGATGCTCGTAAAAACGGTGGTGGTACCAGGCACCGGCCACCTCGTCGTACGTCCAGGTGCTGTCCTGGACGCCGGGAAACACCACGCCCTCCTCGGCATTGGCCGGTTTCTCCGTCGCCCACACGTACCAGTCGCGGTACCGGGACGCCGGGTCGCACCGCGCCGCCTGGAACCAGGGGTGGTCGATCGAGGTGTGGTTGACCACGAGGTCGATGATGATGCGCAGACCCCGGTCGCGCGCCGCATGGGTGAAGCGGACGAAGTCGCCCAGGGTGCCGAGGCGCGGGTCGACGCCGTAGAAGTCGGTGATGTCGTAGCCGTTGTCCCGGTTCGGGCTGGGGTAAAACGGCAGCAGCCAGATGCAGGTGGCGCCCAGCGCCTCCACATGGTCCAGCCGGTCGGTCAGGCCCTGGAAGTCGCCGATGCCGTCGCCGTCGGAGTCCATGAAGGTCTCGACGTCCAGGCAGTAGACGACGGCGTTCTTGTACCAGAGGTCGGCCATGTCGGACGCTCCATCGGCGAGACGCACCCGAACACGTCAACAAGACCGATGGATTTCCGACACGGCCCCGGGGCCGGCCGGCCCTATGCCTTCCAGGTGCGCTCCAGCACCGAAACCCAGTTCCGCCAGCACAGCTTTTCCAGCGTCGCGTCGTCGTAACCGTGGCGGCGCAAGGCCTCGATCAGGCGGGGCAGGCCGGCGACGTCCTTGATCTCCGCCGGGATCTGCGCCCCGTCGAAGTCGGACCCGAAACCGACCCCGTCCACGCCCACGCGCTCCACCAGGTAATCGACGTGGCGGACCATCTGCTCCAGCGGCGTATCGGTGTCGACGCGCCCGTCGGGGCGGATGAAGCAGGTGGCGAAGTTGACGCCGACCATGCCCCGGCTTTCCCGGATCGCGGCCAATTGCTTGTCGGTCAGGTTGCGCGCATGGGTGCACAGCGCATGCGCGTTGGAATGGGTGGCCACCAGCGGCGCGTTGGTGATCCGCGCCACGTCCCAGAAGCCCTGTTCGTTGATGTGGGACAGATCCACCATGATCCCGCGCGCATTGCAGGCGCGCACAATGGCCTTGCCCGCCTCGGTCAGGCCGGGACCGATGTCGGGGGTGGACGGGAAGCGGAAGGGCACGCCGTGGCCGAAGGCGGTCGGACGGCTCCACACCGGCCCGATGGACCGCAGGCCCGCCTGGTACAGCACTTCGAGCGCGTCGAGGTTGGTGTCGATGGCCTCGGCCCCCTCGAAGTGCAGGACCGTCGCCAGCACCCCGGTCTCGATGCACTGGCGCAACTCGGCGGCCGTGCGGCAGACCTTCACCCGGCCCGCCGACGCGCGCTCGATCCGGAACAGGATGGCGGACATGGCCAGCGCCGCTTCCTGCGCCTCGCCGAGCGCCAGCGGGGGCGGCAGCGGCACGTCGTATTCCGGCCGCTTCATCATCTCGTCGACGCGGGCGAAATCCTCCTTGGACGGCACGAACACCGCGAACATGCCGCCGGCGAACCCGCCCTGGCGCGCCCGCGGCAGATCGAGCTGGCCGCCGTCGCCGCCCTCCAGGAACGAGGCGGCGGGATCGCGCTCCGCACGGCGCCGCCAGACGCGCAGCAACACGTCGTTGTGGCCGTCGAAGACGGGAATGTGCGGGCCGTTTGGGGAGGCGTCGGTCATCGGGGCGGGCCGTCGTGGAAAGGAGGGGAGGGCCAGCCTAAAGCAAATTCCGGCCAGGCGGAATCGGCGGACCCCGTCACCAGGCGGCGTACGCCAGGGCGGCCAGCCCGACCATCGTCGCCGCCCACAGCGACCAGTTCAGACGCGCCCGGCGCCGCAGGCTGCCCTCCAGCATCAGGCGCACCGTGTCCGGGTGCAGCCGCAATCCCCCATGGGCGATCTGGGATGCCGCCACCTCGGCGTTGCGCAGCAGGGCGGGCAGGCGTTCCAGCGTCTCGATCATGTCGGCGATATGATCGGCGGCGCGCGCTTCGACCCCACGGTTCTCGCGCATCCAGCGCTCGATCAGGGGGCGCGAAAGCTCCCACATGTTCACGGTCGGGTTCAGGCGCCGCCCCACGCCCTCGGCCGTCAGCATGCTCTTTTGCAGAAGCAGCAGCTGCGGCTGGGTTTCCATCCGGAACTGTTCGGTCACCTGGAAGAGCTGGGCCAGCAGGCGGCCGACCGAAATCTCGTTCAGCGGTTTGTTCTGCAACGGCTCGCCGATGGCGCGCAGGGCCTGCGTGAACAGGTCCAGGTCCTGGTCGGCCGGCACGTACCCGGCCACGAAATGCACCCGTGCCGCGCGGCGGTAGTCGCGGCTGAGGAAACCCAGCAGCATGTCGGCCAGGAACCGGCGGGTGCCGAGGTCGAGCCGGCCCATGATGCCGAAATCGACCACGCCGATGCTGCCGTCCTTCAGCACGAACATGTTGCCGGGGTGCATGTCGGCGTGGAAGAAGCCGTCGCGGAAGACCTGGTTGAAGAACGCCTCGGACGCGGCGGCCAGGATCGGGTCGAGGTCGATGCCGGCGGCGGTGATCGCCTCCACATCGTCCACCCGCCATCCGTGCAGACGCTCCAGCGTCATCACCCGGCGACCGGTCAGGTCCCAATCCACCGCCGGAACGCGGAACATCGGATCACCGCGGAAATTCTCGCGCAGCTCGGCGGCGGCCGATGCCTCCATGCGCAGGTCCATCTCCAGGCGCACGGTGTCGGCCAGGACCTGCACGACTTCCCGCGGCTTCAGGCGCCGCGCGGCCGGCCACCAGACCTCCACCATCTCCGCCAGCCACAGGAACATGTCGAGGTCGCGGCGGAAGCGGTGCTCGATGCCGGGCCGCAGAACCTTGACCGCCACTTCGCGGCCGTCGGCGGTGGTGGCGAAATGGACCTGGGCGATCGACGCGGCGGCCACCGGAACATCGTCGAAGGCGGCGAACAGCTCGCAGAGCGGCCGGTCGAATTCCGCTTCGATGGTGGCGCGCGCCTGCTCGGCCGGGAACGGCGGCAGCCTGTCCTGCAAACGCGCCAGATCGACCGCGATGGCCTCGCCCACCAGGTCCGACCGGGTGGACAGCGCCTGGCCCAGCTTGATGAAGCTGGGTCCCAGCTCCGTCAGCGCTTCGGCCAGACGCTCACCGGGGCGCTTGGCCCCGGTCGCGCCCGGACGGGTGCGGCGGGTGAACAGGCGCGCGAGCCAGCCGAGGCCGGGGGCCACGTCCCCCAATTCCTCGGCGAACAGGGCGTCGTGACGGCCCAGCGTGTGGGCGACGCCCACCAGCCGGGCAAGGTTGCGCAGGCTCCGGAACATGGATCGCGGGCGCCGTCCCTAGATCCGCCAGGCGGTGTGGATCGCGGCGATGCCGCCGGTCAGGTTGGTCCAGCGGGCCCGGTGCAGCCCGGCCGCCTCCATGCGCTTGGCGAGGGTAGGCTGGTCGGGGAACTGGCGGATGCTTTCCGCGAGATACCGGTACGCCTCCGCATCGCCCGCCACCATGCGGCCGAGGCGCGGCAGCACGGTGAAGGAATAGGTGTCGTACAGCTCGCGCAGCAGCGGCAGGCGCACTTGGCTGAATTCCAGGCAGAAGAAGCGGCCGCCGGGCCTGAGGACGCGCCGGGCCTCTTCCAGGGCCGCATCGATACGGGTCACGTTGCGCAGACCGAAAGCGATGGTATAGGCGTCGACCGAACAGTCCTTCAGCGGAAGCCGTTCCGCATCGCCCACGATGACGTCCAGACCGCACAGGATGCCGCGGTCGATGGCCCGGTCGCGCCCCACCCGCAGCATCTGTTCGTTGATGTCCACCATGTGGACGTGCGTGCCGTTCCCCCCGGGACCGGTTCCACCGGCACGCGCCAGGATGCGCAGGGCCACGTCGCCGGTGCCGCCCGCCACGTCGACGAACGTCTCGCCGGGGCGCGGGCGCACCTGGGCGACCAATTGGTCCTTCCACAGGCGGTGGATGCCGCCCGACATCAGGTCGTTCATCAGGTCGTACTTCGGCGCGACCGCGTCGAAGACCTGGCGGACGAGGCCGGCCTTCTCGCGGGGGTCGACCTCGCGGTAGCCGAAGAAGCGGGATTCGGGGTTACGGTCCATGGCGCGCACCATAGCGTGCCGCCCCGGCCTCCGCCACCCGCGGCCGCTGTGGCGCTTTGCAGCGCCCGTCACGTCCGAGCCGTGGGTTTTCGGCCCGCCCGCCCTTTCGCGCTGCGGAATCGCCGCCTACATTCGGTTGCCCGCCCAAGCCCGAACCGGTTGCCCGCCCCGCATGACCGAAACGCCAGACCCGCAACGCTTCGCCGACATGGGCCGGCCCCGCCGCGTTTGGGCGGTTGCCGCCATCCATGGCGAGGCGGATCGGCTGAAGGCGCTGCACGGGGCCTTGCGCCCGGCCGTGATCCCCGGCGACCGCATCATCTATTTGGGCAACATGCTGGGCCGCGGCGCCCAGGTGCGGGCGACGGTGGACGAGCTGCTGGCCTTCCGGCGCGAGGTGATCGCGCAGCCCGGCATGCTGGCGGACGATATCGTCTACCTCCGCGGGATGCAGGAGGAGATGTGGCAGAAGCTGTTGCAACTCCAGATGGCGCCGAACCCGTCCGAGGTCCTGAGCTGGATGCTGACCCAGGGATTGGATGCGACGTTGGCCGCCTATGGCGCCGACCCGCGGGAAGGTTTGATCGCCGTGCGCGGGGGGGCCATGGCCATCACACGTTGGACGATGGGCCTACGGGCGGCGCAGCGGGCGGCGGCGGGACACGACGCGCTCATGACCGCCCTGCGCCGGGCGGCGTTCACTCGACCCGACCAGGGGGCCGACCAGGGGGCCGACCAGGGGGCCAACCAGGAGGGCGACCCGGGGAACGGTCTCCTGTTCGTGAACGCCGGCCTGGATCCGACCCGCTCGCTGTTCGACCAGGGCGACCGGTTCTGGTGGACGTCCGGCCGTGCCTTCCAGCGGGTCACGGCCCCGTACGAGGGGTTCGCACGGTTGGTGCGCGGCTACGATCCGGCCCGTGGCGGACTACAGGTCGGCCCAACGGTGGTAACGCTCGATGGCGGCTGCGGCTTCGGCGGACCGCTTGCCTGCGGGCTTTTCCATCCGGACGGCGAAGTCATTGAAATCCTGGAGGCCTGAGCCTCCATCCCGTTGCTCCCGCAGGCCCATCCCCTCGGCCCGGGGCCCCTGCCGGCGCGGTGATCCACCGCGCCGACCGGACCGTACAAACCCCCACGAAACGGACCGCAAGTGTCCCGGCCGGGAGCATCCCCCCGGAGCGGGGGCAGGACGGAGGGGGGCATGGCCCACATCGACGATCCCGAGACGCAGCGCGCCAACCTGTCCTTCGTCAGGGCGTCCATGCGCGAACCGCTGCTCGCCCGCGAGCACGAATTCGAACTGGCCCGCCTCTGGCGCGAGCACGGGAACGAAAAGGCACTGCACGGGCTCGTGCGCGCCTACACCCGCCTCGTGGTGGCCACGGCGTCCCGTTTCCGGCACTACGGCCTGCCGGTCGGCGACCTTGTGCAGGAAGGGAACGTGGGCCTGATGCAGGCCGCCGCACGGTTCGAACCCGACCGCGACGTGCGCTTCTCCACCTATGCGACGTGGTGGATCCGTTCGGCCATGCAGGACTACATCCTGCGCAACTGGTCGATCGTGCGCACCGGCACCACGGCCGCCCAAAAGGCGCTGTTCTTCAACATGCGCCGGTTGCGCGCCCAGATCGAGGGCGCGGAGGAGAACGGCCAATTGACCGGGATCGGCCGGGCCAGGATCGCCGAGGCGCTGGGCGTGGGCCTGGGCGACGTGGAGGCGATGGAAATGCGCCTGTCCGCGTCCGACCAGTCCTTGAATGCCACCGTTGCCGAAGAGGGCGAGGACGAGTGGCAGGACCACCTGCCCGACCAACGCCCCTCGCCGGAGGAGGTGGTGATCGGCATGCGCGATGCCCACACCCGGTCGCAATGGCTGGCCGAAGCCCTGGGTCAACTGAGCCCGCGCGAACGCACCATCATCAACGCCCGCCGATTGCAGGAGCAGGGCGCCACGCTCGAGGAGCTGGGCCACGAACTGGGGGTGTCCAAGGAGCGGGTGCGCCAGTTGGAGAGCCGGGCGATGGAAAAGCTCCGCGCCTCCATCCGGCGCCGGGTGGATGACCACACCGTCCTGCTGCTGGAGGCGTGAGGCGTGCGGTTGGCCGGGAGAGTTTCCAAACCGGCCTTACGTGAAGATCGAAATCGGACCACACGTCAGGCCAGCCGCCACACCTCCATCTCCGCACCGACGCCGCGCAGGTTGAACCGGCCGACGTGCGTGGCGGGCCCCGCCGCCTCGCCGGCGGCGTCCAGGGCGTCGCGGGTGACGAGGACGCAGACCTGATCCGTGCCCTGAACGCCCGGACACAGGTTCTCGACCCGTGAGGCCACGTTCACGGCACCGCCGACGATCGTGTAGTTGAGCCGGCTGGCGGTGCCGATGTTGCCCACCACCACGGGGCCGGTGTGGATGCCGACGCCGACGCTGACCGGCGGCAATCCGGCGGCAACCCGGGCCCGGTTGTCCGCCTCGATGGCGCTGGCGATGGCCCGCCCGGCGCGCAGGGCGCGGGCCGCATGGTCGGGCTGGTCGCGGGGGGCGTTCCAGAACGCCATGACGGCGTCGCCGATGAACTTGTCCACCGTCCCGCCCTCGGCCTCGATGCAGCCGGCGACCAGCGCGAAATGCTGGTTCAGCAGCTCCGCCACCTGGGCCGGGCCCATGGTGTCGGACAGGGCGGTGAAGCCGCGGATGTCGCTGAACAGCACGGTGACCGCGCGCGCCTGGGACACCACCCCCTCGCCCCGGCGCATGAGCTGGAGCACCAGGCCCTTGGGCACATAGGTTTCGAACCAGGCGAGACCGGACAGCATGTTGTTGAAGGCACGCCCGGCGATGGCCAGCTCGCGCACATGGCTGTCGGGCAATGGTTGCGCCCCGCGGAAGTCGAGCGCCCGCACCGATTCCGCCGCGGTGGCGAACAGGGCGATCCGGTGTGCGAGCAGACGCCCGATCACCAGCGCCACCGCCACGGCGACGACCAGAATGGCAAGGCCGGCGAGCCCGGCCTGCTCCAGCCGCCGCACCTCGCCCATGTAGGCGGCCGACGGCTGCGCGACGCCCAGCCGCCATTCCGCGTCGCCGAATTCGCCCAGGCCGCGCAAAAGGACGAGGTACCCGGCATCGCCCACCTTGACCGCCCGCAGGTCGAGATCGGTGCGCAGCCGATCGCCGACCTCGCGGCTCGTGTCCAGCCCGCCCAGGATCGGGTCGGCGACCTGATCGATCCGGGGCAGCGGCGGATCGTCGTCCGGCGGCAACGCAACCTCCGCCCCGGCGAGGTTCGGATGGGCCAGCACACGGTCGCGGCCATAGAGCAGAAAGGCGCTGGTCCCCTCCTCCACGAACAGTTTGGACAGGAACTGCGACAGGTCGGCCAGCGACACCGCGACAACCACGACGCCCAGGAACTCGTCGCCACGGCGGATCGGATGGCGCAGCGTCAGGAGGGTGGCCTTCAGATCCGGCGACCAGGCCGGCGGCGCCCAGTAGGGTTCCACCCGGTCCCGTGCCTCGTCCACCACATGCGCCAGTTCGGGCAGGCTTCCGGGCGGTAAGGTGTCGGCCAGCAACCGTCCGTCCACCCGCGCGGCCCGCGCGACCTGCCGGTCGGGCCCGAGCACGGCGACGCCGGTCACCTGCGGCACGGCGGCCATGGACCCCTTGAGCAATTCGGCGGTCCCCCCGGACCCGCCGAACGACATCTCCCCCCGCACCATCAGCTCGGACAGGAAGGCGGCCTGGCCACGCACCGGGTCCAGTTGACCGCGCACCCGGTGCGCCACGCCGTCCAACGCCAGGTCGGCCTTGTCCGCCAGCAGATCCAGCGTATTCCGGCCGGCACTGAGCAGGCCCAGCGTCAGGACGCTCGCAACCGCCAGCAGCACAAGGCCGCCGAACCCCGTGACCAGGACGGTGGATATGGACAGGCGGAACCAGGGACGCCGCACGGGCCCCGTACGGCGCGACGTGTCGGCGTCCCAGGCCGGACCGCCGCGGAGCGCGGTGCCCTGGGATTGCGTTTCCCCCGGCGGGGTTTCCTGCGGCGGCGTGCCCGGGGCAGGGTCGAAGGTGGCCACGGTCATGGGGCGGCGGATTCCTGACGGAGGCATTGCAGTGCGGACCGGAGGGGCAAGCGCACGCCCCGGGCTACAGGGCGGAAGCGGCGGCGAGGAAACGCCGGACCAGGGCCGGGTCCTTGTGCCCGGGCCGGTCCTCCACCCCCGACGACACATCCACCTCCACCGCTCCGGTGGTGCGGACCGCCTCGACCAGATTGTCCGCGTTCAAGCCGCCCGACAGCATCCAGGGCCTGCCCCATGTCCGTCCCGCCAGGAGCGACCAGTCGAAGGGGATCCCGTTGCCACCCGGCAGGGCCGCGACCTTGGCCGGCGGGCGGGCATCGAACAGCAGCCGGTCGGCAACGGCCTCGTAGGCCGGGACCTGCGCCAGATCCCCGGCCGACCCGACCTTCACCGCCTTCATCACCGGAATGCCCCATGCCCCCCGGATCTCCCGGACGCGGGCAGGTGTCTCCTCGCCGTGCAACTGGATCAGGTCCAAGGGCACCTGGGTGACCACCCGCTCCAGCCAAGCCTCGTCCGGTTCCACGAACAACCCGACCGTGCGCACGCCGGTGGGCACCATCCGGGCGAGCTGGCAGGCCAGTTCAGGCCCCACGGCCCGCGGGCTTTTCGGGTAGAACACGAGGCCGATCCAGCGGGCGCCACCCTGGACGGCCGCGTCCATCGCCTCGGGCGCGTTTACCCCGCAGATCTTCACACGTACGCTCATGCCAGCTCCGCGTTGATCCGGGCGGCGGCTTCGGCGGGATCGCCGGCACCGGTGATCGGCCGCCCCACCACCAGATAGTCCGCCCCGGCCGCGATTGCCTGTGCCGGCGTCATGACGCGCTTCTGGTCGCCGGCCACGGCCCAGGCGGGCCGGATGCCCGGCACCATCAGGACCATGTCCGGCCCCAGGTCGGCCCGCAGCGCCGCCACCTCGTGCGGGGCGCACACGACGCCGTCCATCCCGGCCTCCCGGGCCAGCGCGGCCAACCGACGCACCTGGTCCGCCACCGGGCCGCGCTGGCCCACGGCCGCGAGATCGCCATCGTCCAGGCTGGTCAGGACGGTGACCGCCAGCAGCCGCATCCGGGGGCGCCCCATCCGCGCCGCCGCATCGTCGGCGGCGTCGCGGGCGGCGCGCAGCATGTCGGACCCGCCGGCCGCATGCACGGTCAGGAACGTCGGGGAAAGCTGGGCGACCGCATTCACGCCGCCGGCGACGGTGTTCGGGATGTCGTGCAGCTTCAGGTCCAGAAACAGCGGCGCCCGGGGGGGCAGCACGCTCAGCACCCCCGCCGGACCGTTCGCCAGATAGAACTCGAGCCCGAGCTTGACGCCGCCGACCTTGTCGGCCAGCAGCCCGGCCAAGGCGCGGGCGCGTTCGTGGTCGATGGTGTCGATGGCGGCGAAGATGCGGCTCATGATGGTCTCCGAGGGCCTGCAAGCGAGGCCGGGCATGCGGTATCGGGCTTCAATTTAGCCCCTATACCCCCATGGACGCGAAGCGCAAACGCCGTGGCTTCACTTGCGCAGGAACGGGTTCGTATAGGTGTTCTTCGGCGCGAAATGTTCGGCGAGGTAGCCGAGGATCCGTTCGCGGTCCTCGCCTTCGAGCCGTTGCATGCCATGGGTGTCGGTCATCCAGGTGATCAGCTGGTCCCAACGCTGACGGCTGAAACCCGACCTGCGGATCACCGCGCTCGAGTGGCAGGCGGTGCAGGCATAGAAGGTCTCGTCGCGTCCACGCCCCTGCGGCAGCACGTCGGGGGTTTCCACCTCGTCCGCGGCAGTGGCGGATGTGGATGGGACCGGCGCCGCCGGGATCGGCGTGGAGGGGGCCGGTGCGGGCGGAGCGGCCGAAGGCGCGGGCCCGCCGCCGGTCTGGGCCATGGCGGCACCGACCATGCGGGGCGACCGGTCGCGGAGGTGGCCGCCCTTGTCGAGGGCGAGCGTCACGGTGGCCAGGGCCAGCGAAGCCATCACAGCCGACGAAAGCGACAAACGCATGGGACGAACCGGATGCTCGGGGACATGGGTGCGGGGATGACCGGGGCCGCGCGGCCCCGGTCATCCGGCCGGCTTCAGGACGGGACCAGCACCGCGACCCGGTGAAGGGCGTTCCCGCCATAGCCCTGCGGGTTCCAATTCGCGGCCACGTGGGGCTGCATCACCCCCTCGCTGTCGGTCGCCCTCACCCAAAGCTCGTAATAGCCACGGGTCGGCAGGTGCACGGAGCCGCGCCAGGACTGCCAGGCGTACTTGTTGGCGGGCTGGCCGACCTCCGCCGCCTGCCAGGTCTGGCCGTAGTCGGCGGAAACGTGGACGGCGCGCACCGTCCGCTCCCCCGCCCAGGCATGGCCGCGCAACGGGATCTCGCGCGTTCCGGCCGGCAGTTCGGTGCCGTTCGGGACATTGGTGATGATCGCCCGGACCGGCATGGATTCCAGGATGCGGAAGCCCTCGCCCTGGCTTTCGCTGCCGGGAATGATCGGGACCGTCGGCACCCGGTAGGCGGTCCCGGTCATGCCAGGGCCGTCGTGCTCGCGGTCGCGGATCCAGATCCGGCTCAGCCATTTGTGCGAGGCGGACCCCGCCCACCCCGGCACGACCAGACGCACCGGACCGCCGTGGACATGGGGGATCGGCTCGCCGTTCATGGCGAACGCGACGAGGGTGTGCTCCTCCATCGCCTTTTCGATGCGCACGCCGCGTGACAGCGGCACGCGCCCGGCTTCGCCCGACAGGTGGGTGTCGGCCCCGTAGTGGGCCGTATAGACCGCGGATGGCCTCGGGCCCGCCGCCTGAAGCAGGTCCCGCAGCCGCACCCCGGTCCAGCGCGCACAGCCGGCGCCGCCGTTGGTCCACTGGTTGCCCCGCGCCTGGGGGACAAAGGCGCTGCGGCCGTTGCCGCCGCACTCCAGCATGAGCTGGTAGGTGACGCTGGGGAAGCGGCTCTTCAATTCGCCGACCGTGAGCCTGAGGGGCGAATTGACCTCACCGTCGACGACCAACTCCCACGCGTCGGGATTGGCGACCGGTTCGGGCGGATTGCCGTTGTTGCGGATGAAGAACCGGTCGTTGGACGTGACGTCCTCGTCCAGCAGATGTTCGGGCGTTTCCGCCACCAGTGGCCGGTCGCCGAGCATCACCAAGGCCGCCTTGCCGGGCATTTGCAGGAGCTTCGGGCCGCCACCCGCACCCTGGGCCAGTGCGGCGGGGATCAGGCCAGCCGGCATGTTGGCGGCAAAGGGAATGCCGATCCCGCCGAGCGCCGCGCCCATGGCCGCCAGGCCGGCGCCCTGCAGGAAACCGCGCCGGCCCGGACCGGTCCGGCGCCCGAACACGACGGCATCGGCGCGCTCAGGATCATCGACGTAAAGTTGCAACAGACTGGGGTCGAAACCGCGCATGACGTTGACCTCCCCTTGCAATCGGGCGGTTTGCCGCCCTTGCTCTTTGCCGAAGAGCCTACCCGCATTCGGCGGGGAAGTCCCAACCTCCATTTGCAGGTACCGTCAGGAAGGGCCTGGCCGCGCCGGGCGTCGGTGGTCACGCCGACGGCAGCCCTGCCCCGACCAGCGGCCCCTCGGTGCGGCCCGCGGCCCAGTCGGTGATCCGTCCGGCCGCAACCGAATCCGACAGGGCCGCGGCCATGGCCTCGCCCATGACGGCGCCGAACTTGAAGCCATGGCCGGAACACGGACTCATCACCCAGGCATTCGGGCCGATGGGCTCGACCACGAATTCCTCGTCGGGCTGGGCCGTATAGAAGCAGACCTTCCCCGCCGCCGGCCGGTAGCGCTCGAAATCCCGGATGCGGCGGCCGGCGAGGGCCGCGACGGCCGCGGTTTCGTCCGGCGCGGCTTCGCGCCCATGGTCGGGATCGCCGGCCAGCGAGAAGCGGTGGTCGCCGATCTTCAGGCCCGTGCCGCCGACCGGCGGCACCAGATAGAACCCCTCGGCCGGGTCGATCTCCATGATCGCCGGCATCCGGGCCCAGGCGTCGGCAAGTCCGGCCGGCGGATCGAGATAGGCCACCACCTGCCGCGACGGCTTGACCCTGGCCGCCATGGTGGGCAGCAACCGGTCCACCCACGCCCCGGCCGCCACCACCAGGGCGTCGGCATCCTCGACCGTTCCATCGGCAAGCACCACGCGGGCCCGGTCCGGGTCCACCCCGGCCACCCGGGTCATGGCGCGAATCCGCACGCCACGGCCTTCCAGATGGCGGGCCAATGCCTCGACGATGCGTCCGGCGAACAGCACGCCACCGGCGGGCAAAAGGAAGGCGCTGCGGAGGCCATCGGTGTTCAACGGAGGGAAGCGCCGGCCGACCTCGTCGGCGGTCAACCACGGCACATCGCGGCCAAGGTCGCGCAGGGTGGCGGCCGTCCGCTCCACCCAATCGCCCTGGGCCTGGTTCGAGAGGACCAGGACGCCGGCTTCCGCATACAGCCGCTCCCCCAGATCCGCCCACATGCGGTCCCAGGCCCGGAACGCCTGGTCGACCATGAGGGTGTAGCCGCGACTGGTGCCGTAGGCATGGCGGATCAGCCGGTGCTGGTCCACCGAGGCGCCGAGCGGATTGGGAACCGGCCCCTGCTCGAAGACGCGCACATCATGCCCGGCCCGGACCAAAGCCCAGGCGGTGGACAGCCCCACGATCCCGGCGCCGACAACGATCACCCGCATCGGCCGCCCCCTTCCCCCACCCGTCAGGCCCCGACCGCCAGTTGGGCTGCGGCCAGATCCTCCAGCGCGGTGCCCACGGACTTGAAGAACGTGATCTCGTCCGCACCGCGTCGGCCGGCGACCGTGCCGCGGGCAAGCTCGTACAGGTCGCCGCGCACGTCCGCTTCGGACAGGACGCCGGATCGGAGCGGCTGCACGATGTCCCCGGCCTCCTTGCAGGCCCCCTGGCGGGTATCGACGAAGACGGACGCCCGGCGCACGGCCTCGTCGTCGGCCTCGCGCATCTCGGGCGTGAAACCGCCCACCAGGTCCAGGTGCGCACCGGGCTTGAGCCACCCACCCTGGACCAGCGGCGACCTGGACAGCGTGGCACAGGAAACCACGTCCGAACCACGCACCGCGGTGGCCAGATCCGCAACCGCCATGATGGCCGGCCCCTGCGCCGCCCGTTCGGCCGACAGGCGGGCGGCCAGCGCCTCGGCCTTGTCCGCCGAACGGCCCCAGATCCGCACCTCGCGGATCGGTCTCACGGCACGGTGCGCCCGGACCAGGTGCGGGGCCAGGGCGCCGGTCCCCACCATCGCCAGCACCGACGCGTCCGGCCGCGCCAGGAACCGGGCCGCGAGCGCGGAGGCGGCCGCCGTGCGCCGCAGGGTCAGCATGGTGCCGTCCAGCATCGCCAGGGTCTGCCCGGTGGTGCCGTCCAGCAGCAGGTAGGATCCCAGGACCGACGTCAGGCCCCGGTCGGCATTGCCGGGGAACACGGTCACGATCTTGATGCCCAGGTGGCGGCCCTGCTGCCACGCCGGCATCAGCAGCAACGTGCCATCGGGCCCGCCGGGAACGGGGACCGTGTGGTGGTGGCGCAGCGGAACGTCGCAGCCGTCCCGGAACATGGCCTGCAGCCGGTCGACCAGCCCCGGAATCGGCAGGGCCGCATCCACCTCGGCGGCGGCCAGGATCCGCATGGGTCAGCGCACCGCGACGGCGGTCGAGCGGGACGAGCCGGTGTCCGCGGCGGCGGAGGGCGCAGCGGAGGGGACGGGCGCGTCCGCCGGCCGGTTGGCGGCGAGCCGCTTTTCCGCGGCGTCGGCACGGGCCTCGGTCTCCGCCAACGTGCGCTCCAGCTCCCGCACACGCCGCTCCAGGCGGTGGCCGCGCACCCGGCGGGCGTGTCCGCCCAGCCACGATACGAACCCGCCGGCGGCAAAGCCCACCACCAACGCCGAAAGCCCCAGGAACCAGACCGGCATTTCGAGCGCGGACGGCAAGGGCCAGAGGCCCACCGCCGTCTCCTGCCGGTTGGACAGGGCGAACGAGATCACGGCCAGGGTGAGCGGGACGGTGACCAGAAGCGAGAGGAGGCGGAGCACGCTTGGCATCCCCAAGGTTCGGATGTCGGCGGGCGGCATTCCTCCGCCCCGGTCCGGTTGCCTGTATCTAGAGCAAATTCCGGTCCGGCGGAAACGCCCGACCGGCCAATGCACCCGACCAAACAGATGAAGGGAGCATAATCACCCGACCCGTGGACCGGATCACACCCGAACGGGCATGCCCGCCCGCGTGCGCAAGCCTGTTGGTGGTCACTCGTCCGTGTTCAGGCGGTCGCGGAGCTGCTTGCCCGTCTTGAAGAACGGGATGTGCTTGGCGCCGACCTGGACGGCATCGCCGGTGCGCGGGTTGCGGCCGACACGGGCATCGCGCCGCTTGACGGAAAAGGCGCCGAAGCCCCGCAATTCCACACGGTCGCCGCGGGCCAGCGCCTCGGTGATCTCGTTGAAGATGGTGGCGACGATCCTCTCCACGTCGCGCTGGTAAAGGTGCGGGTTCTTTTCCGCCAGGCGTTGGATCAAATCGGACTTCGTCATCGCCACGCGGCTCATCACCCACCCCTTTGAAAGGCCGTGCGCGACGGGTGCTCCGCCGGCCCCCGGTACGCCCACGGCGATCCGGAGCGTGCCAAGACCGGCCTACAGCGTCAAGGGGCAGGCCAATGGTAAGTGCTTCAACTATCTTACGTTTTCCAGCACGGCCGCAGGCGCGGAGTGGCCGGTGCACGGGAAAGGAAAAGGGCCGCCGCGGTGTCCCGCGGCGGCCCGATCCTTGGCCGGATGCGATCGCGCCGGTTACGACGCGCCGCCGTCCTTCTCGCGCTCGCGGGCGCGGCGGAGCGCCGCCCCCAGGATGTCGCCGAGCGACGCGCCGGAGTCCGACGAGCCGAAGTCCGCGATGGCCTGCTTGTCCTCGTCGAGCTCGCGGGCCTTGATGGACAGGCTGACCTTGCGGCTGCCGCGCTCGACCGAGACGACCTTGGCGTCAACCTTCTCGCCCACGGCGAAGCGGTCGGGGCGCTGCTCCGCCCGTTCGCGCGACAGGTCGTTCTTGCGGATGAAGCCCGTCAGGCCGTCGCCGACCGACACCTCGAGACCACCGTCGGTGACGGCGGTGACGGTGCAGGTGACCACTTCGCCCTTCTTCAGGCCGGCCGACGCACCCTCGAACGGGTCGTTGGACAGCTGCTTGATGCCGAGCGAGATGCGCTCCTTCTCGACGTCCACGTCCAGGACCTTGACCTTGACGCGGTCGCCCTTCTTGTAGCTCTGGATCGCCTCTTCACCCGGCTTGTCCCAGGCGAGATCGGACATGTGGACCATGCCGTCGATTTCGCCGGGCAGGCCGACGAACAGGCCGAACTCGGTGATGTTCTTGACCTCGCCTTCCAGCTCGGTGTTCTGCGGGTGCTTCTCGAGGAAGCCTTCCCACGGGTTCTGCATGGTCTGCTTGAGGCCGAGCGAGATGCGGCGCTTCACCGGATCCACGTCGAGCACCATCACCTCGACCTCCTGGGAGGTGGAGACGATCTTGCCCGGGTGGACGTTCTTCTTGGTCCAGCTCATCTCGGACACGTGCACCAGGCCTTCGATGCCCGGCTCCAGCTCCACGAAGGCGCCGTAGTCCGTGATGTTGGTGACGCGACCCTTGAACTTGGCATTGGCCGGGTACTTGGCCTGGACGCCGTCCCACGGATCCGCCTCGAGCTGCTTCATGCCGAGGCTGATGCGCTGGGTCTCCGGGTTGAAGCGGATGACCTGCACCGTGACCGACTGGCCGATCTGCAGCGCTTCGGACGGGTGGTTGATGCGGCGCCACGCGATGTCGGTGACGTGCAGCAGGCCGTCCACACCGCCCAGGTCCACGAAGGCGCCGTAGTCGGTGATGTTCTTCACCACGCCCTGCAGGATCTGGCCTTCCTTCAGGTTGGCCACCAGCTCCGAGCGGGCCTCGGCGCGGCTCTCCTCGAGCACGGCGCGGCGCGACACCACGATGTTCCCGCGCGAGCGGTCCATCTTGAGGATCTGGAAGGGCTGCGGCGTGCCCATCAGCGGGCTGATGTCGCGCACCGGGCGGATGTCCACCTGGCTGCCCGGCAGGAACGCCACGGCGCCGTTCAGGTCGACCGTGAAGCCACCCTTCACGCGGCCGAAGATCACGCCGGCGACACGCTGGTTGTCCTGGAACTGCTTTTCCAGCGCCGTCCAGGCCTCTTCGCGCTTCGCCTTCTCACGGGACAGGACGGCCTCGCCGTTCTTGTCCTCCATGCGGTCGAGATACACCTCGACCGTGTCGCCCACCTTCAGTTCGGCGGGCTGGCCGGGCTGCGCGAATTCCTTCAGCGCCACGCGGCCTTCGGACTTCAGGCCCACATCGACCAGGGCGTAGTCGTTCTCGATCGCGACCACACGGCCCTTGACGACGGTGCCTTCCAGGCCGTCGGACGCGCCAAGGCTCTCATCGAGGAGGGCCGCGAAGCTCTCGGCGGCGTTGCCGGACTTCTGGTCGTTGGCCCGGAGTGCTGCTGTTGCCATCAAAATGGTTCCTCGGATCCCCGCGGATGCGGTTGGGGTTGATGCGGCCGGCGCGCTGCCGGGATCCGGTACGCAGCGCCCGCGCCGCCGCGGCGGGCACCATGCCCGTCGGCTTTGCGCAACAGTCCTGCCCCTGGTGGACCCTGTTCGCCTTGGGCCGGACCTGTTGACCTGGGGTTTGAACCCGCGGACGCCCCGCCTAAAGGCCGGTTTCGCGCCGCACGATCGACAGGGCCGCCTCGAACGCCTGTTCGGCGTCAAGATCGGACGTGTCCAAAACGAATGCGCCCGCAGCAACCATGAGCGGTGCTACCGCCCGTTGGCTGTCGCGCGCGTCGCGTTCCTTCATGTCCGCCAGGACAGCCTCATAATTAGCGGGAATCCCGCGCCCCTGCAACTCCCGCAGCCGCCGGGTGGCCCGGACGCCGGTCTCGGCCGTCACGAACAGTTTCACATCGGCGTCCGGGCAGACCACGGTGCCGATGTCGCGGCCGTCGATCACGGCCCCCCGCCCGCCCGGCGGGTTGACCGCGAACTGGCGCTGGAAGTCAAGCAGTGCCGCCCGGACCGCGGGCACGGCCGACACCTTGGAGGCCGCCGCCCCGGTCGCATCCGTGCGGATCTCCGGGTCGGTCAGCAGCGCCGTGTTCGCCGGATCGAGGGCCAACGCCGCGGACGTCGCGGCACCGGCGTCGGCGGGATCGTGCCCGGCCCGCACCACCGAAAGCGCCACCGCGCGATAGAGCGAGCCCGAGTCCAGGTGCGCGAACCCCAGGTGGGCGGCGATGCGGCGGGCCAGCGTGCCCTTGCCGCTGGCGGCCGGTCCGTCGATGGCGATCATGATCGGGCGGCTTTTCACCAGTGGGCACCTTCATCCTGCAGACGGGGGTTACTCCGGAAGACAGCGGAGCGCGCGGAAAGTGGCCATCCGCCCCCCCCCGGTCAAGTCCGGGAAGGGGGCGGCCCGCCGCAGCCCCCCCTTAGGCCGGTGTCGTCAGGCGGGGGCGCCGATCCGCGCCCCCAGGCCGTTCATCAGGCCCACGAAGCCGGGGAAGCTGGTGTCGATGAAGGTGCCGTCGTCCACCTGCACCGGCGCCTCCGCCGCGAGGCCCAGCACCAGGAAGCTCATGGCGATGCGGTGGTCCATGGAGGTGGCGACCGTCGCCCCGCCCGGAACCCGCCCGCCCCGCACCGTGAGCGTGTCGCCGTCCACCTCGGCCCGCACGCCGCAGGCCTGCAGCCCCCCGGCAACCATGGACAGCCGGTCGCTTTCCTTGACCCGCAGTTCGCCCAGCCCCTGCATCACCGTCGCGCCTTCGGCCACCGCCGCGGCCACGCCCAGGATCGGGTACTCGTCGATCATGGAGGGCGCACGCCCGGCCGGGACCACCACACCCTTCAGCGGCCCGCCACCGCGCACCCGGAGGTCGCCCACGGGCTCGCCGGCCTCCTCGCGCCGGTCAAGCACCGCAATGTCGGCGCCCATCTCGGCCAGGGTCTCGTACAAGCCGGTCCGGCGCGGGTTCAGCCCGACGCCGCGGATCGTCACATCCGACCCCGGCACCAACAGGGCCGCCACGACCAGGAACGCGGCGGAGCTGGGATCACCCGGCACCCGCACCTCGCGGCCGCGCAGGCGGGGCTCGCCCACCACGGACACGGCGAGGGCGCCGTCGGGCAGACGCTCGGTGCGGACCTCGGCCCCGAAGTGGCGCAGCATCAATTCGGAATGGTCGCGCGTCGGCTCGGACTCGACGACCGTGGTCGTGCCCGGCGCGTTCAGACCGGCCAGCAGCACCGCCGATTTCACCTGGGCGGACGCCACCGGCAGGCGGTATTCGATCGGCACCGGCCGGCCGGCGCCCAGCACCGCAAGCGGCAAACGCCCGCCCGAGCGTGCCGTGAAACCGGCCCCCATGCGCTCCAGCGGCGCGATGACACGCTGCATGGGCCTGCGCACCAGCGAGGCGTCACCGGTGAAGAAGGTGGTGAACGGGTGGGTCGCCACCACGCCCATCAGAAGCCGCGCGGCGGTGCCGCTGTTGCCCATGTCCAGCACCTGGGCCGGTTCGGCGAGCGCCCCCACGCCCGGGCCGAGCACCCGCCAAGTGCCGTCCGCGCCCCGTTCGGCCTCCGCCCCCAAGGCGCGCACGGCTGCGGCGGTATGCAGCACGTCCTCACCCTCGAGCAGACCATGGATCACGGTCTCCCCCGACGCCAGGGCGCCAAACAGCAACGCCCGGTGGGAGATGGATTTGTCCCCCGGGACGCGGACATCGCCCTTCAGTTGCGGGACCTTCGACGAGACGAGCGGCTTGGATGTCATGGGGCGATCGGGTGGCGTTGGTGGGGCGCCATCGTTACCACGCCAGCGCGCGCGCAAAGAAGCGGCCACTTTGCTTTTGACAAGGCGGCCCGCATCTGGCACACGGCGCGCCTTAATCAGCCAACCCACAACCGCGGCTCTTCTGCCGAATACGGAGGTCCCGTGGCGAAACCAGAATGGGGCATCAAGCGGATCTGCCCGAACTGCGGCACGCGCTATTACGATATGCGCAAGGACCCGCCCGTTTGCCCTTCCTGTGCAACGACGTTCGACCCCGAGGCCCTGCTGCGTTCGCGCCGCGCCCGCCCGGTCGTGGTGGACGAGCCGAAGCGGGCTCCCGCCGCGTCCGAGGAGGAACTTGAGGACGTCGAGGTCGAGGAGATCGGGGACGAGGAGGTCGAGGGCATCGAGCCCGGGGCCGACGACCTGGATACCGAGGACCTGGAAGAAGACGCCGATGTGGCCGAGGAGGACGAGGAAGACGTCCTCATCGAGGACACGTCCGAACTCGGCGACGAGGACGATGTGGGCGAGGTCGTGGACCTCGAGGAAGGCGACGAGGAGCGCTGATCCGAAGCCGGTCCGGAAAATGAAATTTTTCTCTTGATCCGGACCGGCGACCTAAGCATATTCCCGACCCGCCGGGCACCCCAGACGCCCGGTGAACACTGTGGGGCCATAGCTCAGCTGGGAGAGCGCTACAATGGCATTGTAGAGGTCAGCGGTTCGATCCCGCTTGGCTCCACCAAGTTTCAGCAAGGGCCCCGTCGGCAACGGCGGGGCCCTTGTTCTGTTCGGGTGTGCTGTTCGGGTCAGTACCGGATAGGAACGCGGAGCGCGGTTGCCGCCCCGAAGGCGTCCGGCAGCCTGCCCGGCCCTCAGCTCCTTGCCCGCACGCGGGACTTCGGCCTCCCAAGGGCCGCCTCGAGGGCTTCGACCAACTCCTCGATTCGATAGGGCTTGGCCAAGACGCGCAATCCTTCGTTGGCGGCCATGCCCTCGCTGTAGCCCGTCGTCAGGACCACCGGCAGGTCTGGCCGACGACGACGAAGCTCGCGCGCCAGATCCAACCCATTCCGCTCACCCGGCATCACCACGTCGGTGAACAGGAGGTCCACCTTCGCCCCGCTCGCCACCAGTGCAAGCGCCTCATCCGCGGTCGTCGCGCGCAGGACCGAGTATCCCAGATCCGTCAAGGCGGCGGCCATCATGCCGCCTACGATCGGATCATCCTCAACCATGAGGATGCGTCCGCCGGCAGCTTCCGAAGCAGCCTGTTCCGGCGGCGACGATGTCGGCACGCCCCTTGAACGCGGCAGCAACAAAGCCACCGTCGTGCCCTTTCCGAGCGCGCTCTCGATGCGCGCGGCGCCACCGGACTGCCGTGCGAAGCCATAGATCTGGGCAAGGCCCAAGCCGGATCCCTTGCCGATCTCCTTGGTCGTGAAGAACGGTTCGAAGGCCCGGTCCAAGACCTCCGGGGACATGCCGGAGCCGGTGTCGGCGACCGCGATCTCCACGAACTCGCCGGCCAACCCCAACGCATGGTCGCCCGGGGCGAGGATGCGGCCGCGACCGCGAATGCGGAGACTGCCGCCGGCCGGCATGGCGTCACGGGCGTTCACGGCCAGGTTCAGCATGGCCATCTCGAACTGGGTCGGGTCGACCTCGATCGGCCAAAGGCCGGACTCCAGGTCGACTTCAAGGGCGATGTCCGCCCGAAGCGCCCGCGCCAGCAACTCCGACATGCCGAGCACGGCATCACGCACGTCGATCGGTTCCGGGCGCAACGCCTGCTGCCGCGCGAAGGCCATGAGCTGCTTCGTCAGCTTGCCTCCCCGATCCACCGCTTGCCGGCCGGCATCCAGCAGCGGTTCGATCGCGGGATCCTTGACCCGTCGGCCGACAAGGTTCAGGCAGCCCGAGAGCGCCTGGAGGAGGTTGTTGAAGTCGTGGGCCACGCCACCGGTGAGCTGGCCGATGGACTCCATCTTCTGGGCCTGCAGCAAGGCCGCCTGGGCTTTTTCCCGTTCGGCCACCTCCACGGAGACCCGGGCCTCCAGGGAGGTGTTCAGGTCGCGCAGCGCCGCCTCGGCCATCACCCGGTCGTGGATATCGGTGGACGTCCCGAACCAGGCGGTGACCCGGCCGCTTTCGTCGCGCAGCGGCTCCGCGCGTGCGAGATGCCAGCGGTACACCCCATCCCGGCGACGGTATCGCACCTCGATTTCGTACGGCAGGCCCTGCGAGCGGGCGTCCTCCCCTGCGGCACCGGTGCGCGCACGGTCGTCCGGGTGGACGGCGTCGGCCCAGCCGGTCGGCAGCGCCTGGTCGGGTGTCTGCCCGGTATAGGCGTACCAGCGGTCGTTCAGGTATTGGACGCCTCCGTCGGGGGCGCCGAACCAGACGAAGGCCGGCGCCAGGTTGGCAAGGGTCCGGAACCGGTCCTCGCTCTGGCGCAGGGCCGCCTCGACCTCCCGACGCTCCTTGATTTCCGCCTGCGCCTCTTCGTAAAGGCGCGCATTGTCGATCGCGATGGCCGCCTGGGCCGCGATACCGGCGGCCAGCATCTCCGCATGCGCGTCGAAGACCCCGGGCTGCCCGTGCCCGAGAAAGAGGCCGCCGAGAACGTCACCGGACCGGGAGATGACAGGGACGGCGAGATAGCTGCGGACGGGCAGGTGTCCCGCAGGCATTCCCTTGTGCGGCGGGTTCCTTCCGTAACGCGGGTCACGGGTTATGTCGTCGGAGCGGATGATGCCCTCGCCCCGGAAGGTTGGGGCGAACACCCCTGTGCTGCGGGGCAGCGGAAAGGCCGCGAACGCCTCGCGCGGCGCGCCGGACAGAGTGTGGAGCGTATAGGTGTCGCCCTGCTCGTCCCGACGGTTGTAGAACAACGCTCCGAACTCGGCCCCGGTCAGCTCTGTGGCGGCATCGGTCACGACCTGGACCAGCCTCTCGAAATCGAGTTCGGCACTGATGAGGCCGCCGATCCTGTTGAGGATCTCGAGGTGGCGCGCCGTTGCACGCAATTGCTCCTCATGCCGGCGGAGCGCGTCGTTGAGGCCGGCGGCTTCGTCGAGGGCGCGTGCCAGATCTGCCGCCTTGGCCGCATTCTCCGAACGGGCCACGTCGAGCGCACCGGCAAGCGCGCTCGCCCGGGCCGTCGCATGCCGCGTCTCGGCAACCAGCGCCGCCGAGGTTTCCAACTTGGCCTCCGCACGGAGCAGGGCCGACAGCAGGGGGAAGCCGATTCGCTCCAGGTCCGCAGCATCCAAGGCCGGCCGTCCCCCGATGAGCACCAGGACGGAGCCGTCGGCATCCACCAAGGCCCGCGCGGGAGTGAGCGTCGCGGCGTCCGGATAGCCGACCATGCCATCCACCTCGCGCGCGCGCCTGCACCGGGCGATCAGGTCGCGCCAGGTCGGGCCGCCGGGAAGGGTACGGGGAAAGCCGGGCGCCGGTAGGAGGACGTCAAGCTCCGGATCCCGGATCAGGACCAGGACGGCTTGCGCCCCCCAGTGCGCGGCCAACGCCGCGGCGGCGGCGGGCCGATGCGCGGGATCGGCCATCGCATTGGCCAGCCGCAGGACGGTGTCGCCCGTCGGCGCCTCGGTCGCTCCCGGCATCTCACCCCGGCAGAAGGCAGACGACTGCGGTGCAGTTGTGGAAGCCCTCGAACTGGCCATCCGCCCTCGCGATCTGTCCGTGGGTGTTGCAGCCGACCAGCGC
This sequence comes from Azospirillaceae bacterium, assembly GCA_035645145.1. Lineage (GTDB taxonomy): Bacteria > Pseudomonadota > Alphaproteobacteria > Azospirillales > Azospirillaceae > CANGXM01. Next base: position 137,539 of record DASQNC010000073.1, read on the forward strand.
CGCCCCTTCGATCCGTGACTTGACCGTTGCGAGCTCGGCCTCGAACTCCTGCCCCATGCGCAGTCGGGTCGCGACACAATCAAAGAACATCGCAGCCTTCGGCTTGGCGCCACCGAGGCCGGCCAGAGCCGCCTCGATGGCACGCTCGGCGGCCACGACGCTCGACTGTACGGTGCTGCGCATGATGTGGACGCGGCTGCCAGTCGGGATCTCCGAGGCGCAATGCACCGCTCCGTCGGCATCGATTGCCAGCGGAACGCGGAGGCGGTAACCGGTCCCGGTATCGATACCAAGGATGTTATGGAGGAAGAACGGGATCGGCGCCTGCAGGTCGATCACCTGCCCGAGCCGCTCCGCGTGCGCCTGGAAGGCCTCGACAGCCGGCAGGCCGTTGAGGCTGATCAAGCGCAGGCCGTCCGCCTCCGTCACGCGAAAGGCATCGCTGGCGGGTTCCCAGCCATGGCCAACTCCGACACCTATCGGCTTCGGCGACAGGATCTCCAGCCCGACGGTGGCATCGGTCAGCACCTCGGTGCCATGGAACACCACCGTGCGCTGGAATTGCGCGTCATCCCCGGCGCCGCCACCGAAGAACTGGTACTGGCCCGCCGTTGCGAGCGTCAACTCTTCAAGCAACGCGTGGGCATAGCCGGCCAGGGCGTCGGTCAGCACCAGGGCGGAACGATAGGGACTGTAGCCCGAGAGCCCACGGAACGCCGCCAGCATTTCGGCAGCGGCCGCTGCCGGATTGCGGCTGATGTTGCGTCCCACCCCGGCAGCAAAGCGCATTTCCCGGCTTCTGAGAGCCAGGACGCACGCCATGCCTTCGCCTTGCGCGTCGTGCGTGAACTCTCCCGACGACGAGGCGCCGACGAGCACCGCCGCAGGACATTCGCCGCACAAGGCTTCAAGCAGCTCCCGATGGGCATACCGTGGCGAGGCAAACACCACCAGGGCATCGGGCGGCCCCGCCAACGTGTTGCGGAGGTCGCGCCCCAAGGCGCGCCCGGCGTCGGCGCTCCTCTCTATCCTGGTGTAGGCGACCGCGGTTTCCATCCTCATCTCCTCGGTCGTATGGCGGGGTGCCAGGATGGCCACGGGGGGACCCGACGCCACCAACCGATTTGACGTCTTATTAATCATCTGCCGGCGGCGATGCCAACAGTGCAACAGGCGGGTTGGGGCGGGTTGCACCAACCGGTTTCCTGGCTTCGGCCCGGAGGAACAATTGCCTCGGGCCTCGGCACTGGTCATGATGCCGCAGCGACACGGCTCCGGCCGTTTTGATCGGAGCCACCGGGAAACGACGGGGCGCCCCGGTTCCGAGCACGATCCGCGCGGATCCTTGTTAATACTTGGTCGCCCACCGTCGCCAGCGAGACCCCTCCGGCATGACGTCCAGCATCACCAGACAAGGACGCCCCCTCTCCCTGCTCCGGGGTTTCCTGGACAGCGAGGCGTCGGGCGGCCTGATCCTCATGGCTGCCGCGGTGCTGGCCCTGGTGGTCGCCAATTCGCCTTTGGCGGATGCCTATTTCGGAGCCCTGCACGTCCACGTGCTCGGGCTGAGCATCGAGCACTGGGTCAACGACGGGTTGATGGCCGTCTTCTTCCTGGTGGTCGGGTTGGAAATCAAGCGCGAGGCCCTTGACGGACAGCTCTCGACCTGGTCCCGCCGGATCCTGCCCGGAGTTGCGGCGGCCGGCGGTATGCTGGTGCCGGCCCTTGTCTATGTCGCCTTCAACCTGGAAACACCTGGAACCCTGGCCGGCTGGGCCATCCCCGCGGCCACGGACATCGCCTTCGCGCTTGGCGTCCTGTCACTGCTGGGGCCCCGTGTGCCGGTCTCGCTGAAGGTGTTCCTGACGGCCCTGGCGATTCTCGATGATCTCGGCGCGGTGGTGGTCATCGCCATTTTCTACACCGCCGATCTGTCCTTGGCTTGGCTCGGGCTGACGGGTCTGATCCTGGCATGCCTCGCCGGGCTGAACCGCCTGCGTGTGGAGCGGCTGTGGCCATACCTGGCGCTTGGTGCCGTTCTGTGGGCATGCGTCCTGCAATCCGGTGTCCATGCCACACTGGCCGGTGTGGCCGTGGCCCTTACGGTTCCGATGCGCCCGGCCCCTGGCCGCCCCGACGACCCCGGCTCCCCGCTGCACCGGCTGGAGCATGGCCTGCATCGTTGGGTCGCCTTCCTTGTGATCCCAATCTTCGGTTTCGCCAACGCGGGCGTTTCCCTTTCCGGGGTGGATGCCGCGGTGCTCACGAGCCCGGTGCCGCTGGGCATCGCACTCGGCCTGTTCGTCGGCAAGCAGGTGGGAATTTTCGGCGCCGTCTGGGGATTGGTCCGGCTCGGCCTGGCCGATGTCCCGGCCGGAGCGACCATGGCCCAGGTCTACGGAGTCGCGGTTCTGTGCGGCATCGGCTTCACCATGAGCCTGTTCATCGGTGCCCTGGCGTTCCCCGGACGGCCCGAGCTTGTGGACGCGGTCAAGTTGGGTGTGCTCGGCGGATCAATTCTGTCGGGCTTGGCGGGATGGGCGGTCTTGAGGGTGGCACCAAGGGAGTGTGTGCCGGCGCCCAGCCGGCAGACCGGTTGAGGCAGCGATGGACAGGGCGCATTCCCGCCCGTGTTGGCGGAGACATGCAAAGGTCCGGTTCCAGGCCAAGGGGCCGTATGCACTCTCCGGTGGGACGATTTCATTGCCCACCCGAGGGGGTCGGCTACCATCGCGGCGAATGGACCGGAGCCGCGCCCATGTATGTGCCGAAACCCTTTGTCGAAACCCGGACCGATGTCCTGCACGCGGCCATTCGCGGAACCGGTCTCGCCACCCTGGTGACTCTCAACGGCAGCGGGCTGGTGGCGAGCCACATGCCGATGATTCTGGACGATACGGTTTCCGAGACGGCCCCCCTCGGCCGCCTGTTCGCCCACGTGGCCCGCCCCAATCCGCAGTGGCGCGATCCGTCGGCGGAGGTCGAGGCGTTGGCGATCTTCATGGGGCCGGATGCCGACATCTCGCCCAACTGGTACCCGTCCAAGGCCGAAACCGGACGGGCGGTGCCGACTTGGAACGACACGGCCGTGCATGCCTATGGCCCGCTGCGGATCATCGACGACGAGGATGGCCTGCGCGACGTCATCTCCCGCCTGACCGACAGGCACGAGGGCGGCCGGCCGAAGCCCTGGCGGGTGGAGGATGCGCCGGAGGACGACCTGCGCCCCTTGCTGAGGGGCATCGTCGGCCTGGAGATGCGGATCACACGCCTGGAAGGCGCCACCAAAATGAGCCAGAACAAATCGGCCACGGACCACGCCGGTGTGGTGCAGGGGCTTCGCGCCGAAGGCACCCACAACGCCGAAGCCGTGGCGGCGGTGATGGAAGCCACCGCACCGGCCAGGGTCTAGGTCCAATCCGCTCCACCATTCTTTCCAATCTCGAAAGTTCGGAGTACAACCATTGGACCCTGCAACCGGGAGGACATGATGGACTTGACCGGAGTTGGTGGTGCGAAGGCCGAACTTGCGATGGTCGGCATGCGCATTGAAAAGCAGTCCAAGGCCGTGGCGGTGCAAGTCGTCGGTCAGGCCCTGGAAAACAGCCGCGAAGTCGCCAAGGCCGCCCCGACGGGTGGCCGGGGCGCCCGCGTGGACATCTTCGCCTAAAGGGACGGCCCGCCACGTCGGCGGGCCAACTCCCACGCCAGTACGGCCGCGCTCGCCGACACGTTGAGCGACTGCACGGCCCCGGCCCCCGGAATTCGCACCACGGCATTGCACGCATCCAGGGTGGTGGCCGGTATCCCCGTTTCCTCGTTGCCCAGCACGAGGGCGATCGGCTTCGGCCCGGCGGGAAACCGCTCGAACGGCCGTCCACGCTCCAACGCCGTTCCGACCACCAGGTAGCGCTCCCGCAGGATGCGCAACGTGTCGGCCAAGCCGCGGGCACGCCAGACCCCTACGACGAACAGGCCGCCCTCGGACACCCGGTAGGCGGAGTCCGACGGCATGGCTTGGGCGGGATGGTCGGACAGGATGATGCGGGGCAGGCCGAAAAAGGCCGCCGTGCGCGCAATGGCCCCCAGATTGTGGGGATTGCCAATGCCGTCCAGCACCAGAAGCGGCGCCCCGTCCGCAGCCCAGTCCAGCGCGGCCACGGGATCCAGGTCGGGGATCGGGCGAGGCTTTGCCACGGCCACAATGCCGCCGTGATGGACGCTCCCCGCCAGCTTGGCCAGTTCTTCGGGCTCGACCAGACGGTAGGGGCGGCGCGTCTGCGCCATCGCACGGGACAGGTCGCCGGCATGCGGGGCGGTGCGCGCGTCGAAGTAAAGGCGCAGCACCGATTCGGGAGCCGCCGCGAACAGGGCCCGGACCGCCTGCATGCCGGCGATGCGCAGGGGTTCAGGGCGGGGTTCGGGCCGCGGTTCGGATCGGCCCGCCGGCTGCGCTGGCGTGGGCGTCGGACCGCGCCCGGACGCCTCGGCCAACCGGTTCCGCACCGGCCCCCTGGCCGGCGGTGGCCCACCTCGGGTCGAGCGATCCGTCATCAGTTCCCACCCGTATGGTTCAATTCACCAATCCCTCGTAAAGGCCGCCCCCATCTCGATGCAAGCGGCGATCGTCCGCCCCGCCCGGACGGCTTGAGGCCGTTGGTCAGGGTCTCAGCACCTTGAAACGTTCCGTGGCGGCCACCAGGGCCGCGCGGATACCGGGATCCATGGCGGCGTGCCCCGCATCGGGCACCATCTGGAACTCGGCCTCGGGCCAGCGACGATGGAGCTCCCAAGCGGAGATCGCGGGACAGACGACGTCGTACCGGCCTTGGATGATGATGCCCGGGGTCCTGCGGATCCGGTCCACATTGCGCAGCAACAGGTCGTCCGGGTCGAACAGGTTGTTGCGGAAGTAGTGCGCCTCCAGCCGCGCCAGTCCCAGTGCCAACACGTCCTCGCCCGACGCCGCCACCATGTCGGGGTTGGGCAGCAGGGTCGAGCAGGTGCCCTCGTAGATGCTCCAGATTTTGGCCGCCTCGGCCTGCACGGCGGGATCGGGGTCGTTCAGCCGGCGCCAGTAGCCCTCCAGCAGATCGCCGCGTTCCTCGGGCGGCAGGAACCCGGCGAAGCGCTCCCACGCATCGGGGAAAACCATCCGCGCGCCATGAAGGAACCAGTCAATCTCCATCCGGCGCATCAGGAAGATGCCGCGCACGATCAGCCCGATCACCCGGTCCGGATGGGTCTGGGCATAGGCCAGTGCCAGCGTCGATCCCCAGGAGCCGCCGAAGACGTGCCAACGCCCGATGCCGAGATGCGTGCGCAGCCGCTCCAGGTCGGCGACCAGATCCCAAATGGTGTTGGCACGGGTTTCGCCCAGCGGGGTCGACCGCCCTGCACCCCGCTGGTCCAGGATGACGATGCGGTAATGCGCGGGGTCGAAGAAGCGGCGGTGGGCCGGCGAGGCCCCCGCCCCCGGCCCGCCATGCAGGAACACCACCGGCACACCCGCGGGATTGCCGCACTGCTCCCAGTACAGGGTGTGGATGGGATCGACCTTGAGGAGGCCGGTCTCGTACGGCTCGATCGGCGGGAACAATTCGCTGCGCGCCATGGGGGCTTTCGGCTCGGGATGGAGATCCCGGCACCGGGAGGGGCCGGGGGCGTGCCCGCCCTTATGCCCCGCCCGGCGCAAGCGGGCAACGGACACCTCCGCCGGTCCTCGGCGCTTGCGCGCCGACAGGAGCCATCCCCGAACAAAAGAGGCCGCGCCGTCGATGAACGGCGCGGCCCGTAACCGGTGCCCGGTTCCTTATGCCGCCGCGTCCCGCTTCAGAACGCCGCGCCGGATCTGGTCCTCCTCCATGCTCTCGAACAGGGCCTTGAAGTTGCCTTCGCCGAAGCCCTCGTCGCCCTTGCGCTGGATCACCTCGAAGAAGATCGGGCCGATCATCGTCTGGGTGAAGATCTGAAGCAGACGGCCACCGTCGGGCGTGGGGGCGCCATCCATCAGAATGCCGTTGCGCTTCAACCGGCCCACATCCTCGCCGTGGCCCGGCAGGCGGCTGTCGAGTTTCTCGTAGTAGGTGTCGGGCGGCGGAGCCATGAACGGCGTGCCGCGCGCACTGCCGGTCTCGACCGTCGCATAGATGTCGTCGGATCCCAGCGCAATGTGCTGGATGCCCTCGCCGTTGTAGGCCTTGAGGTATTCCTCGATCTGGTCGACGCGGTCGGTGTTGCCGGCGCTTTCGTTGATCGGAATGCGGATCTTGCCGCAGGGGCTGGTGAGCGCGCGGGACTTCAGGCCCGTCAGCTTGCCCTCGATGTCGAAGTACCGGATTTCGCGGAAGTTGAAGAGCTTGTTGTAGAACGCGTACCAGTGGTCCATGCGGCCGCGGTAGACGTTGTGGGTCAGGTGGTCGATCACCGTGAACCCGATCCCGCCGGGCTGCTCGTCCAGCGAATGGCCGTCAACCGGCACGAAATCGACGTCGTAGATGCTGCCCTTGGGCCCGAAGCGGTCGACGAAATAGAGGATGCTGCCGCCGATGCCTTCGATGGCGGGGATGTTCAACTCCATCGCACCGGGCCGGTTCTCCACCGGCTTGGCGCCCAGTTCAATGGCGCGCTTATAGGCGTGGGCCGCGTCCACCACCCGGAATGCCATGGCGCAGGCCGACGGCCCGTGGGCCTTTGCAAAGGCCTCGGCGGCACTGCCCGGCTCGTTATTGACGATGAAGTTGATTTCACCCTGGCGGAACAGGGTCACGTCCTTCGACCGGTGCTTGGCGATCCGGACGAAGCCCAGCTTTTCGAACGTGTCGAACAGGATCTTGGGATCGGGTGCCGCGAACTCGACGAACTCGAACCCGTCGGTCCCCATCGGGTTGACGTCGGAGATGACGGACGGCGGTGCGTTGCGCGGATAAGGGCCCATGGTTTTCCTCCCGGTCTTTGTCTTTCCCCCGGCCGATCGCGGATGGATCGCGTCTGGCGTCTGATGCGGGACTATAGCGCCAAGATCACAGCGGTTCCGTGCAAAATGCCCCCCAATTCCGGCCTACCGCGCAGGATTCCCGCTCCGGGCACGCGCACCGTGGTGGAGTCCTGCCCCTACGTCGCAGGCGCGCGCAGCGTCTGGAACCCGGCGGCGCGTCCTGCTATCTGTAGGCGCGAGTGGCCCCGTAGCTCAGCCGGATAGAGCAACAGTTTCCTAAACTGTGGGTCGGGTGTTCGAATCACCCCGGGGTCACCAATCTCCCCAAGGCCGAACACCGGCCGAACCCGAGGCATGGCCAAGGCCTCTAGGCATCGGCACTCCGCCCGATACGGGCCTCGGCATCCAGCGCCGCGGCCCCGGCACGCGCATGGGCGGCCAGGGCGCGCGCCTGATTGGACCAGCCGTCCTCGCCCGACCGCTGCATGACCACACGGGCGCGCGCCGAAAGCGCGTCCAAGCCGACATTGCCGGCCAGGGACACCAATATGTGCGCCGCCTGGGTCGCCTCCACCGGCCCGGCCGCCGTCTCGAGCGCATCCGCGCGCTCCCGCAGCCCGGCCGCAGTGGCGTTCAGGAACGCCGAGGCCTCGTCCAAGCCCAGCACCTCCGCCAGCTTGGCCAGGCGACCAGGATCGCGATGCGCCACGGGCGGTTCCGGATGGTCCAGCCCGCACTCCCCCTCCGTTTCCGCAACCACGGCCGTGAGGTCGCGCACCTGCGCCACCAGCGCCGCGGGCTCGAACGGCTTGGCCATGTGCGCATCCATGCCGGCTTCCCGGCAACGGACAGCCTCGGAGCGCAACGCGCCGGCCGTGAGCGCCAGGATCGGCACGGCGCCGGCCGCCCCGCCCAGCGCCCGGATGTGCCGCGCGGCCTCCACTCCGTCCATCACGGGCATCTGGACGTCCAGCACCACCACGTCGAACCCGCCGCCCCTCGCCGCCTCCAGGGCCTCGGCCCCATCGGCCACCGCCACGACGGCATGCCCGGCGCGCTCCAGGACGCGGGCGGCCAGCACCCGGTTCGGCTCCACGTCGTCGGCCAGCAGCACCCGCAGCGGCCGCCCCGCAGCCTCCGCACTCGACTTGGAGCGCGCGACCCTGTCCGGACATCCTGCCGGCAGCGGCAGGTCGATCCAGAAGGTCGCCCCCGCGCCCTCGACGCTGGACACGCCAATGGAGCCGCCCATGCGTTCCGCCAGACGCTTGCTGATGGCAAGGCCCAGCCCGGTGCCGCCCTCGCCGCGTGTGCCCGTGCGCGCGGCCCGGCTGAAGTCCAGGAACAGGGCTTCCATCTTGTCGCCGGGCACACCGGCCCCCGTATCGGACACGGCGAAACGCACACCTCCGGCGGAGGCCGGGGAAACCTTGAGCGTCACCGAGCCGGCTTCGGTGAACTTGACCGCATTCGACAGGAAGTTCAGCAGCACCTGCCGCACCCGGGCGGCGTCGCCACGCAAGGCGGCGGGGACGGCCGGATCCACGCGAACCGTCAGCACCAGCCCCTTGCCCGCAGCCGCGTGGGCCACCAGTGCCCGGCACCCCTCGGCGAGGTCGCGCGCATCGAAGTCGGCCTCTTCCAGATCGAGCTGGCCGGCCTCGATCTTGGAGAAGTCCAGGACATCGCCGATGAGGGTCAAAAGCCCGCGTCCGGCATCCCGTTGGTAGAGCACATAGCGGGTCTGCTCGGCGTCGAGCGGCGTGCTCAGCAGCATTTCGGAAAAACCGATGACAGCGTTCAACGGCGTCCGAAGCTCATGGCTGACCGCAGCCAGGAAATCCGTCTTCGCCCGGTTCGCCGCGTCGGCGGCGGCGGCCAGATCGGCGCGACGCAGCGACTCCGCCGATGTCACGCGCAGGGCCCAGGCCGCCACCGCCAGCGAGAGCGCGGACGCGGCGCCCAAGGCCAGAAACGCCCATTGCTCCAACGCCTCCGCACGTGCGTGGCGGGCGTCCAGAAGATGCCGCTCCTCCGCCGCCATGACACGCGCGCTGTCGCGCACGGCGGACATCAACAGCCGCCCGCGTGCGCGCATTTCCGCGGCCGCGACATCCGTCCCCACGGCGCGTCCGGCCTCCAGCGTGGTGCGGAGTTCGGCCGTCTTGGCATCGGTGAGTTCGGCGAGTTCCACGGCGCGGGCGTTCTGGGCGGCATTGCCGGCCGTCAGGCGCACCAGACGCGTGGCATGGGATGGCGCCGCAGCCAGGGCCTCCTCGTAGGGGACGAGGAAATCGGCTTCGCCGGTCAAAAGGAAACCGCGCTGGCCGGTTTCGGCGTCGGCCAGGTTGGCTTCGATCAGGTGGAGCGCCCCCATCACCTCGTATGTGTGGTCCACCTGGTTGCGCGCGCCGTCCATCTCGGCCACGAGGACCCAGGTGATCACGGCGGTGGCCGCTGCGAGCAGCGTGAGGGAAATGCCCCCGAGCCACGCGGCACGGCTGGAGGTACGGGAGAGGAAGGACGCATCCATGCGCGCCAGGGTGGCACCCGGACACTTATGGAACGGTAAACGCGCCTGTCGCGAAATTTTTCAACGGCGCCTTTCATCCCCTGACCCACCGGACGTGTACTGGACTTCCCACCGGCCCTGCCCCAACATCCGCCCATGGGGACGCCAGAAAACCAGTATGTCCTGGGACCGCCGCCTCCGGCGGAAGCGATGGGCGAGAAGGTGGCGGCCCTCTACCAGTACTGGCTGCGGATCGCTCCCGGACCGGGGCTTTTGCCCGGGCGGCAGCACTTTGATCCATGCGACCTGCCGGGCAGCCTTTGGCCGCACCTGTGGCTGCTGGACGTTCTGCGCGACCCGGTGCGCTTTCGCTACCGGCTGGTGGGGGGCGCCAGTGCCGAAGTCGGCGGGCAGGGACAGGTCGGGCGGTATGTCGACGAGATTGAACTGGTCGGCGATGCGCCGTTCCAGTTCACCGGGCGGCTGCAGCGAATGCTGGAAACGCGCGAGCCCGAATACTATCGGGGCCCGCCGCTGCAGCGGCACCTCACCCGGCTGGCGACGCTGGAGCGGTTGAGCCTGCCCCTGGCCCGCGACGGCATCCTGGTCGACATGATCCTGAACGCAACCGTGTACGAGTTCCATCCGGGCTTCCGCCCGGCCCCGCGTGCCTTGTGGGATTGACCGCGCACCGGACTTTCCAGACCCATGATCCCGGTTCGGGTTGGGGTCCCCGGCGGACAGCCGACCACAGGCCCAAGGCGCGGAGCGGTCCGGTGTCGAACACCGTCACGCGCCTCGGTTGAGGAACCGGAGCGGATTTGGCATCATGACGGCGCCGGACAACGAATTGTCCTGGCACCACTCCGCAGCAGAAGGAAAACCGGCGTGTCCGAAAGCCGAAAGCCGCCCGTGCTCGCGGTGCCCGCGCGCGCGCCCGGATCCCGCCCGCCCGCGTCCAACCTGGCACGCAACGTCCTGAGCCTTGCCGAGCGGCAGCGTCTGAACGGCCGCAACCCGCTGACCCGCGAGGAAGCCACCCACGCCCGGTTCCCGGCCCACGAGATCGAGGCCTGGTTCGCCGCACGGCCCCATTGATCGGCGCCGTGCGGCAAAGGGCCCGATGCCCCTGCCGCATTTTCCAGAGATCTGCGCACCGTCGCCAATCCGCAACACTGTTGCATTTTGCCCTTGACGGCATCCGGCCACGTCGCGGTTGTGCGCCCCCGCTTCGGCCCGCGCGGACTCTCGCCTCCCACAGGGTTTTCCACAGAGTTGCGCACTGATTCTGGGGACAAGTCGCTGCGCGACCCCACGTGAATGCTGAGGTCCCGCTGGACTCCGCCGCTGCCCGGGGTCATTCCAGGCATGTTTTCCACAGGCCATGCAGCCACTTGGGGGATCGCCTTGACACCCAGTCATAGAGGCGAATGAAAGGATATTGATCCGCGGGTATCCGCGGATCACCCCCTCTTGCTCCGCTGTTGCGCTTGTGGTGAAGCGGCAGGAAGGGGGGCAGGATGGTTGCGTTCGCAAGTCTCGATGGACGCCCGGTGGAGGCGTCGCGGGAAGCCGTGTCCTGGACGGACACGGGTGTCGTCCACATCCAGGCCACGGCCGCTCCGGTGGACTACAGCGGAACGGGCACGCTGCTCTATTCCGGACGCCATGTGCTCACCGCGGCCCACATCGCGGAGAACATGGCGATCGGCGACATCGTGGCCTTCCACACAGCGGACGGGCAATCGGTCTTCACCGTGCCCGTTGGGTCCGTGACCCTGCATCCCGGCTGGTCGCGCACCACCGCCGAGGACGATATTGCGATCCTGACCCTCGCGACGGAAGCCCCGACCTGGGCCATCCGCCACGACATCAACCGCAACGGCGGTGAGATCGGGCAGATGTTCAAGATCACGGGCTACGGGGTCGCCGGCAACGGCCAGGGCGAGTACCCCGACGACCCGTTCTTCCCCACCAAGCGCGAAGGCCTGAACCGTTACGACGCGATCTCGGAGGACGGCGAACTGCTGTTCTACGACTTCGATTCCGGCAATGCGGCGAACGACGCCGGAGCCTTGCTGAACGCGCCCGATCTGGGACTGGGCCCCCGCGAAGCCAACGCCACGCGCGGGGATTCCGGCGGCCCCGGCCTGCTGCTGAGCGATGACGGCACCCATGTGCTGTCGGGCGTCGTCAGCCACGGCCTTTCGGGCCTTCGGACCGACATCGATCCCGAACCGGACTCCAGCTTCGGCGAATTGACGGCCGAAACACGTGTCTCGGCCTATGCCGACTGGATCGACACGCTCGTTCAGGGCAGCGCCACGGTCGCCGCTCCGGCCCCCGCGCCGGCAGCCCCGGCCGAACCCTTGGCTTTCGTACCGGCATCCGAGGATTGGATGGCCCCCGGCCGGGAACTGGGCGGCGAGTGGATGTGACCCGCCCTCAGGCGTGCCGGTACCAACGGTCGTAATCGGACACCAGCAGTGCGCGGGGTGCTTCGTCCTCGTCCACGGTCGGGAACCGCCCGATCGGGTCCAGGAAGAAGTTGTCGGTGGCGTCGTCGTTGACGGACGAGACCTCGCCGATCAGCACCCGCGCCCGCTCACCCCAGAACTTGTGGTAGACGCCCGGCGTAAGCGTGATGCTTTCCCCGGGCTTCAGCACCACCACCTCGCCGGCCTTGAAGGTCCGCTCGACACCGTCCATCCACTGGACCACCGGCGTGTCGTCCAGGTTCCCATTGGGCGTGGCGTTGTAGACCTGGATCGCCAGGTCGCCGCCACCGCGGTTGATGATGTCCTCGGTCTTGGATTTGTGGAAATGCATCGGGGCGACCTGGTTCGCGTCGGAGATCAGCAGCTTTTCCGCGTAGACCTTGCCGCCGCCCGCCGCCACCGCGGCCGGATCACCGTTGCGCAAGGTGAACAGGAACAGCCCGACCTCCGCGAAGCGGCCGACCCCGTAGTCGGTGATATCCCAGCCCAGCCGCCGTCGGACGATCTCGGCCACCTCGGGACCGCGGGATCGCCAGGACTCCGCACTCCAGTACGCGAAAGGCGGCAGGACGAACCCATGCCGACGGATGAATTCGTCCGCCTCGGCCATGATCGCGTTGATTTCCGACCGTTTCATGTCACCCCCGCTTGTCGAATGCGGCAGTCTACCGCCGTGCCCGCGGCCTATGGGGCAAAATCAGTGGCCCACGGAACGTCACCCGAACACGGGCGGGATCCGCGCGGCCGGTTGAAACCGGCTGTGCGCAACCGCCTATCCGAACGAGCCAATTGTCCCGCAAGAAAAACAAAAGCATTTTAGATGAATGCTATCCAATCCGCCGATCCGCACCATCCTGCTTGTGGAAGACGAGGACATGGTCCGCACCGTCCTCGCCGTCGCCTTGGAGGATGCGGGATTCCGGGTGATCGAAGCCCGCAACGGCATCGAGGCTTGCGAGCGTCTGGACCAGGGGGCCGACCTGGTGCTGACCGACATCATCATGCCGGAAATGGATGGCATCGAACTGGTCAACCATATCCGTGACCGGCACCCCCGGATACCGGTCATCGGGATGACCGCTGGCATGCGGGACCTGGTCCATCCCCTGGTCTCGGTCCTGGCGGCGCGGGGGGTGGACCCGGTCCTGCTCAAGCCATTCGACCCGGAAGTTATGGTGGATGCGGTCCGCAGGCGCCTGTCCCAGTGTCGGATCCCGGTCCGGGCGGACGGTTGATTGGGTTTCCGCCACCAGCGGATGGCGGCCTGTTCACCAGGTGGATGCCCATGCAGACCAGGGCGACGGCGGCGAACAGCCCCAGCCCCACCGGCTCGCCCAACAGCAGCGCACCGGCCGCGACCCCGAACAAAGGCGTCAGGAACGTGAAGGATGCGAGCTGCGGCGCAGGATAGCGGACCATCAGCCAGAACCACGCCAGGTAGCTGGCGAACGCGACCACCACGGCTTGATAAAGAACGGACAGGACCACGACCGGCGACAGGTTGGTGACGCCGGTTTCCCCGAGCATCAGCGACAGCACTGGCAGAACCGCGGCCGACACCCCCAACTGGTAGGCCAAGGTCTTGTCGGGGCTGGCACGGATCAAGGAGGTGGTCCGCACCACAAGGGTGGTTGCTCCCCAGAAGAATGCCCCGGAGAGGGCCAGAAGGTCGCCGAGGAGCTGCTGCGGGTCCGGGAACGCCAGGGCGTCGCCGAAGGCCGCCACGATCCCCAGGAACGCGCAGACCAAACCTGCCGCCTGCACCGGCCGTAACCGTTCGCCGGGAACCAGCAGATGGCAGCCGAGAGCCACGAAGAACGGGGAAGTGAACAGGAACACGACCGAGCGTGCGGCGGTGGTGTAGCGCAACCCCAGATAGATGCAGACGAACTCCAACGCGAACAGCAGGCCGGCGGCGATCCCGGGCCACAATGTCCCGTCCCGCCCGAACAGGGGCACCCGCCGCCGCGACGCCCAGGCCACTATGCACACGAGCGCGATCGCCGAGCGGATGCCGGCCTGCAGGACGGGCGAAATGCCGGCGCTGGCCAATTTGATGGTGACCTGCTGCAGGCCCCAGATCGCGCAGCAGACCACCAGCATGGACACCGCGGTGCGATCGAGACGATCCCGGCGCCCCATCATGGCCGTTCCGGCAACGGGCATTCCGCCCCCCCTCCCGCTCCGGGTCCCGGCGCCGATCCGCTGCCGCCAGGCGTGGAACACCGCCACCTCGGGCGCGTCGAACCGGTCGATGGGAATGTAGGCGCAATAACCCCGCGCCGGCAGCACCAATTCCGGAAACGGTGCGGTCAGGGAGCCTTCCGCCAGTTGCGTCCGCGCCATCGTGACCGGCGCCAACGCCAGCCAATCGCTCCAGCCCCGCGGGAAGGTCGCCGCGTGGAGCAGCGTGGGCACCCGCAGATCGTCCGGTCGGTCGAGCGGCGTGCGGCGTGCCAGCCGGGGGGCGCAGACAGGCGTGCGACCCTCGTTCAGGAACGGCAACGTCCGGTAGCCGTAATAGGTGTCCGGGCCACCCCGGATCACAAGGTCGTGGGGCATGGTGATGGAGTCCACCGGCTCGTTCCCGGTGGTCACGCGCACTTCGCAATCGGGGTGGGCGTCCTGGAAATCCGCCAGGAATCAACCAGCAGACCGTGAACGTCGGCAAGGCGTTGATCCGCAGGGGCGTGCGCGGTCGGCGGGAGCGATACCGCTCGGTGGCGGCGGCGATGCGGTCGAAGGCCGGACGGATTTCGGCAAGGTCGGCCGCGCCGGCGTCGGTCAACACGATCCGGCGGTGGATCCGCTCGAACAAAGGGGCGCCGAGCCATCCCTCCAGCAACCGGACATGACGGCTCACCGCCCCCGGTGTGACGTTGGTTTCCGCCGCGGCCGCCTTGATGCTGCCGAGGCGGCGCACGCGGCGCGTTGAGCGGGGGCAGGCGTCGCGTCATCGTTGATTTTCCGGATGTACTACCCAGCAAAACTTGGTTTGCACCCGCGGGTTGTTTGCAAAATCCTGATGCACTGGAGACCGGATTTCAAAGGCGACCCGACCCATGACCACAAACGCCGAAGCGTCCGACCTGCCGGATGTCCGGACGCCGCGGCGGGTGCTGGGGACGACCTGCGGGGCCCATGCCCTGCACGACGGATACATGGATGCGTCGTACGTTCTTCTGCCCCTGTGGCAGGCGGAATACGGCCTGGCGTACGGCGCGGTCGGCCTGCTCCGCGCCGTCCACCTGTCCTTGATGGCGGCTTGCCAGATTCCCGCCGCCACGGTTGCGAAACGGGTGGGATCCGCCCGCATCCTGGCCCTGGGCACGCTGATCGTGGGCCTGGGCTACGTGATCGCGGGCCTGGATGGAGGGCTTGTGTTCCTTGTCGTCGGTCTGGCCGTGTGCGGACTTGGAGCGAGCGTCCAGCACCCCATCGGTTCGGATCTGGTCGCCCGGACCTTCCCGGGACGGCGGTCGCGGTCGGCACTGGGCACCTATAATTTCGCCGGCGACATCGGGAAGGCCGCCGTCCCCGCCGCCCTGGCGGTCCTGCTGACGTGGGTCGAGTGGCCGGCGGCCATGACCCTTCTGGGGATTGGCGGCGCGGTGGCGGCGATGGCGATCCTGGCCGTTCTGGGCGGGCTGGACGGACCGCGGGTGGACCGGCCGGTGTTGATCACGCTTCCGCCGGCCGCCGCACCCTCGGGGATCCGGGTGCCAACCCCCGGCTTCGCCCTGCTGCTGTCCAGCGGCATGCTGGATACGGCGATCCGGACGGGGTTTCCGACCCTGCTTCCTTTTCTTCTGGTGTCCAAAGGGGCCGACACGGCGTTGGTCGGTGTGGCCTTGTCGCTGCTGTTCGCAGGTGGTGCCGGGGGAAAGCTGGCCTTCGGCTTCGTGGCCGAACGCTTTGGGATCGTCCGCACGGCCGGACTGGCGGAAGTCGTCACGGCCGTGGGCATTCTTGCCGTTCTGGCCGCCCCGCTTGCGGTCGCCGTGGTCCTGTTGCCGTTGCTGGGCTTGGTGATGAGCGGCACCTCGTCGGTGCTGTACGGCACCGTGCCCGAACTGGTGCCCGCCGAACAGCGCGCACGCGCCTTCGGCGTCTTCTACACCGGCATTGCCGTCAGCGGCATGGTGGCGCCGGTCGTCTTCGGGCAGATCACCGACGCCGCCGGTCTCCCCACGGCCATGGCCGTGGTTGCCGCATCGGCCCTGGTGATGTTGCCCCCGCTCCGGGTGCTGGCGCCCCGCCTGAACCGCTGAGGTTCAGACCGGGGCGCGCATCCACCCATGGCCCGCCGGTCCCCGGCCGGGCGCCGGCGGGCGTGTCGCGATGTCAGGCGGCGGGCGGAACCAGCGGGCCGCTGGCCTCGTCCCGGAAATGGCAGGCGGCGCGGTGGCCCGGATGGACCTCCAACGGTTCCGGCACATCGCGGGCACAGATGGCTTCGGCGCGCGGACAACGGGTGCGGAAGACGCAACCCGACGGCGGGTTGAGCGGCGACGGCAGGTCGCCGGTCAGCACGATGCGCTTCTTGGCCCGCTCCAGGTCCGGGTCGGGGATCGGCACGGCCGAAATCAGGGCCCGGGTATAGGGGTGGCGGGGGTTGCGGTAGATCTCGTCCCGGTCCGCCATCTCCATCAGCCGGCCCAGGTAGAGCACCAGGATCCGGTGGCTGATGTGGCGCACCACGGACAGGTCGTGGCTGATGAAGATCAGCGACAGGCCGAATTCGCGCTGGAGGCGCATCAGCAGGTTGACGATCTGCGCCTGGATCGACACGTCCAGCGCCGACACCGGCTCGTCACACACGATCAGCTTGGGCCGCAGCACCATCGCCCGGGCGATGCCGATGCGTTGGGCCTGCCCGCCCGAGAATTCGTGCGGGTAGCGGTTCACCATCTCCGGCGACAGGCCGACCTTGGCCATGATGTCCCGGACCTGCGCGCGCCGCTCGGCGGCGGACATTCCGGGCGCATGGGTGACCAGCGGCTCGGCGATGATGTCGCCCACCGTCATGCGCGGGTCGAGCGAGGCCAGCGGATCCTGGAAGATGATGGTCATGTCCTTGCGGCGCGGACGCATCGCGCCTTCGGACAGGCGGGTCAGATCCTCGCCCAGCCAGGCCACCGTGCCGGCGGTCGGCGGGATCAGCCGGAGCACCGCCCGGCCGAGCGTGGACTTGCCGCAGCCGCTTTCGCCGACCACGCCCAGGGTCTCGCCCTCGGCCAAGTCGAAGCTGACGCCGTCCACCGCCTTCAGATAGTCCGGGCGGCGGAACAGTCCGCGCTTCATTTCGAAATGAACCTTCAGGTCCCGCACCGACAACAGCGTCCGTCGGGGGCTCCCGGTGGGCAGGGACGAATTCGGCGTGTCGAAGACGGCCGTCATACCAGCGCCTCCAGATGGCAGGCCTTGAAGCGTTCGGGTGCGATGTCGCGCAGGACCGGGCGCTCGTCCCGGCAGCGGTCGAAGGCGTGTCGGCAGCGCGGGGCGAAGGCGCAGCCCCTGGGCAGGCGTTGCAGGTTCGGGGGCTGGCCCGCGATGGTCTGCAACTCGGCCCGGTCGGTCTCGTCGACCCGCGGCATCGAGGCGAGCAGGCCCGCCGTGTACGGGTGCTGGGGCGCGTAGAAGATGTCGCGCACGGGCCCCTGCTCCACGATCCGGCCGGCGTACATGACCGCGACCCGGTCCGCCAATCCCGCGATCACACCCAGGTCGTGGGTGATCATGACGATGGACGTGTTCAGCTCGCGCTTCAGATCCTGCATCAGGTCCAGGATCTGCGCCTGCACGGTGACGTCGAGCGCGGTCGTCGGCTCGTCCGCGATCAGCAGGTCGGGCCGGCACAGGAGCGCCATGGCGATCATCACACGCTGGCGCATACCGCCCGAGAACTCGTGCGGGTACATGTGGATGCGGCGCTTGGCCTCCGGAATGCGGACGAGGTCCAGCATCTCGATGGCACGTTGCAGCGCCTGCGCCTCGCTCATCTTCTGATGCAGGACCAGCACCTCGGTGAGCTGCCGGCGCACCGTCAGGTACGGGTTGAGCGAGGTCATGGGGTCCTGGAAGATCATGGCGATCTGCCGGCCGCGGATCTTGTTCAGCTCCCGCGGCGGTAGGCCCAGGATCTCGCGGCCCTGGAACCGGACCGACCCGGTGGCGCTGCCGTTGGACGCCAGCAGCCCCATGATCGTCATGAAGGTCTGGCTCTTGCCGGACCCGCTCTCGCCCACCACCCCCAGGGTTTCGCCGGGGGCGATGGACAGGTTGATGTCGGTGACCGCCTGCACCTCGCCCTCGGGCGTGGCGAAGCGGGTGGTCAGATTGGTGATTTCCAGGACGGGAACGGCCACCTCGGGTGCGGCGGCTCCCGCGGTCTTGTGCAGGGCGACCATGGTCAGCGGTCCTTTGGATCAAGCGCGTCGCGCAAGCCGTCGCCGATGAAGTTCAGGCAGAACAGCGTCGCGGCGAGGAAAACCGCGGGAAAGATGAGCATCCAGGGCGCGGACTCCAGATTCTGCGCCCCTTCGCTGATCAGCACACCCCAGCTTGTCCACGGCTCCTGGACCCCCAGGCCCAGGAACGAGATGAAGCTTTCCAGCAGGATGACCCGGGGAACCGTCAGGGTCATGTAGACGATCACCGGCCCCAGCGTGTTCGGCACGATGTGCCGCAGGATGATGGCGCGGTGGGACACCCCCATGGCGCGTGCGGCTTCCACGAATTCCCGCTGCTTCAGGCTGAGGGTCTGGCCCCGGACGATGCGGGCCATGTCCAGCCATTCGATGGCCCCGATCGCGACGAAGATCAGGAAGATGTTCCGGCCGAACACCACCATCAGCATGATCACGAAGAACATGAACGGCAGCGAGTACAGGATGTCGACCAGGCGCATCATCACGCTGTCGACCCGGCCGCCGAAATAGCCCGCCGTGGCGCCGTACAGGACACCGATCACCAGACTGACAATGGTGGCGATCAGGCCGACCAGCAGCGAGATGCGGCCGCCGAACATGGTGCGGACCAGAAGGTCGCGGCCGTTGCCGTCGGTGCCGAACGGGTGGCTCGCCTCCGGCCCGGTGCGGATGTTGTCCCAGTCGATCTCGTCCAGCGGCCAGGGACTGACCCACGGCACGACGATGGCGGCCAGCGCGATCAGCGACAGCACCACCATGCCGGACACGGCCGCCTTGTTGCGCAGCAAGCGCCGCCAAGCGTTCGCCCACAGGCTGCGGCCCTTGATCGGCGCCTCGGAGGGGGTTTGGCCGATCGGAGGGAATGTGACTTCGGTCATTGCGCGGCGCTCCTCCGGTCAGCCCAGCTTCACCTTCGGGTCGAGCAGGCCGTAGACCAGGTCGACGATCAGGTTCATGATGACGATGAGGGTGCCGTAGAAGATCACCGTCCCCATCACCAGCGTGTAGTCGCGGTTCAACGCACCCTGGACGAAATAGCGGCCGATCCCGGGAATGCCGAAGATCGTCTCCACCACCACCGAGCCGGTGAGGATGCCCGCGCTGGCCGGCCCCAGGTACGACACCACCGGCAACAGCGCGGCCTTCAGCGCATGGCGCGACAGCATCACCCGATCCGGCAGGCCCTTGGCCCGCGCGGTGCGTATGAAGTTGGACCGCAGCACCTCGATCATGCTTCCGCGCGTCAGGCGCGAGACGTAGGCGATCTGGGGCAGCGCCAGGGTCAGGATCGGCAGCAGGACGAACTGGAAGGCGCCGCCGCCCCAGCCGCCCACCGGCAGCCATCCCAGATAGACGCCGAAGACCAGCGTCAGGATGGGGGCCGTGACGAAGGTGGGGATGGTGATGCCCGTCATGGACCCGGCCATGACCGCATAGTCGGTGCCCGTGTTCTGCCGCAGGGCGGCGATGGATCCCAGCGTCATGCCGACCAGCACGGCGATCAGCATGGCCGTGCCGCCGACGCGCAGGCTGGCCGGGAACCCGGACCACAGGAGCTGGGTGACCGTGAAATCCTTGACCTTGTACGACGGGCCGAAATCACCCCTCAGCACATTGCCCATGTAGATCAGGTACTGCTGGTGCAGGGGCTTGTCGAGGTGGTAGGCCGCCTTGACGTTCGCCTCGATCTCCGGCGGGAGCACGCGCTCTTCCGACAGCGGACCGCCGGGCGCCAGCCGCATCATGAAGAACGCCACCGTGATGATGATCAGCAGCGTCGGTATCGAGCCGAGTATCCGGCGGATCACATAGGACAGCATGTTCCAAGTCTCCCGGGCGGAAACGTCCCGCCCCCCGCGTGTCGCGTGGGAAACTGCCACGCGGGCCGACTGCTCCGAAAGGGAACGGGCGGAGCATTACCGCTCCGCCCGTGATCTTAGTCCGTTCGCAGGGCGGCGACCGGCCGCCCTGCCCGTCCGGAATGTCAGCGGAGCGACATCCAGCGGACGCGGTGGACGTCCCGGGTGTTGTCAACCCAGCCATCCAGCTTCTGCGACACAAGGTTCTTGGAGACGTAGTAGTAGATCGGAATGTTCGCGTAGGCGCCCAGGGCGATGCTTTCCGCCTCGCGCAGGATCTTCGCGCGGGCTTCCATGTCCCGGGTCTTCGCCGCCTGCTGCATCAACTCCTCGAACTTCGGGTCCTTGAAGCGGGCATAGTTCTGCTGGTTGCTCTGCTCGTACAGGAACAGGAAGTTCTGGGCATCCGGGTAGTCGGCGATCCAGGCGGCGCGGCCGATCTCGTAGTTGCCCTGGCGCAGGTTTTCGTAGTGGACGGCCACTTCCGAGTTGGACAGCTCGGCCTCGACGCCGAGCTTCTTCCACATCTGGGCGAGCGCCACAACGATCCGGCGATGATTTTCGCTGGTGTTGTAGGACAGCTGGACCTTCAGCGGCTTGTCCGGGCCATAGCCGGCCGCCTTCAGCAGTTCGGCGGCCTTCTTCTCACGGTCGGCCTGGCTGTCGCGGAAGCCGGGGACTTCGGCGGGCTGGCCGTAGTTGGGCACGTTCGGCGGCACGAAGCTGACGGCCGGGATCTCGCCGGTCTTGATGACCTTGTCGGTGATCGTCTGCCGGTCGACGGCCAGCGCCAACGCCTGGCGGACGCGGACGTCATCGAACGGCTTCTTGGTCGTGTTGATGGTGAAGTAGTAGATGCCGAGGTACGGCGCGATGCGCGTCTCCTTCGGCAGGGTCTGGCGCAGCGTGTCGATCTGGTCCGACGGGAAATCGGCCGCATAGTCGATCTCGCCGGCGCGGAACTGGCGCACGACGGCGCTGCGGTCCTCGTTCGGGATGAAGACGACCCGGTCGATCTTGACGTTGGCGGCGTCGAAGAAGCGCGGGTTCTTCTCCATCACGATCTGGGTCTGCGGCGTCCACTCCTTCAGCACGTACGGGCCGTTGCCGACGTAGTTGCCGGGCTTGACCCAGTCCTTGCCGAGCTTTTCGACCGCATGCTTGGGCACCGGCCACGCGGTGTAGTGGGTCAGCAGCTCAAGGAAGAAGGGGGTCGGGTTTTCGAGGGTGATCTGGAGGGTGTTGGCGTCGATCGCCTTCACGCCCAGGTTTTCCATCCCCTCCATCTTCTTGCTGTTCAGCGCCGCGGCGTTCTTGATCGGGTACATGATCGAGGCGTACTTGGCCGCGCGCGCCGGATCCAGGATCCGCCGGTAGGCGTACACGAAATCCTCGGCCGTGACCGGCTGGCCGTCCGACCAGGTGGCGCCCTGGCGCAGCTTGAACGTGTAGGTCAGGCCGTCGTCGCTGATGGTCCAGCTTTCGGCGGCGCCGGGGATGGCTTTGCCTTCCTTGTCCTCTGTCAGCAGGCCCATGAGGAGTTCGCCGACCGGACGGTTCTCCCACGTGCCGGAGACGTCGTGCGGATCGAGCGAGGTGGGTTCGCCCATGTTGGCGATGCGGATGGTCGTCTGGGCCTGGGCGGCCGAGGCGCCGATCGAGGCCAGCGCGAGAGCGAGCGCCGTGCCTGCGAAGACTGTGCGGAGGCTGGTCATGGGAGTGCGGTCTCTTCCCTGCGTTTCATCCCAATGCCGATCTGGGCGCGTTTTGCCGGCCCGTGTGTTTCGGCATTAATTTCTAGCTTTAAGGGGGGCCGCGCCGGCCGGCAACGCATTTTTATTCCTTCGCCCCTCATCTAAAGATCCACTTTGGAGCCCGTTCGCGCCGCATGTCCCAAATCGATCGGCCTTCCGCCTTCCGCGTCGTCACGTGGAACATCCACAGTTGCGTCGGCACCGACGCCCGGTTCGATCCGGCCCGCACCGCCCATATCCTGCGCATGCTCGATGCCGACGTCGTGGGCTTGCAGGAGGTGGGCTGGCACCACCGGGGCGAACGCGGCATCGACCAGTTCGCCTATCTGGCGGAGAAGGCCGGCTACACGGCGGTCCCCGGCCCCACCAAGGACCACGAGACGGCGCACTACGGCAACGCGCTCCTGACCCGCCATCCGGTGTTGGCCGTGCGGCCGGTCGACCTGAGTGTTCCATTCCGCGAACCGCGCGGCGCCATCGACGCCGACCTGGAGGTGGGTGGGCACAAGGTGCGGGTGGTGGTGGCGCACCTGGGGCTCGATCCGTGGGAACGCGCCGCGCAGGTGACGCGCATCCTGGACGGGCTGGGCCAGGCGGACGGGTGCCCGGCCCTGCTGATGGGCGATCTGAACGAATGGCAGCCGGACAGCCCCCGGATCCGCCGGCTGCGCGCACGGCTGCCCGAGGTCGCCGCCCCCCGCAGCTTCCACGCCCGCCTGCCGACGTTGCGGCTCGACCGCATCTTCGTCTGCCCGCCCCTGGAGATCCGCCACGTCGAGGCGGTCCGGGGCAAGCTGACCAAACAGGCGTCCGACCACCTGCCCGTGCGCGCGACGATCGGCTGGACGGCCGGCGAATGAGCGAAGGGGAGGCGTGATTCCGCCGGGTGAGGGTTCCAACAGGGCGCACAAGCCAAGTCCCACCGGGATGCCGGCGATTCAAGGAAATGCCGAATGCATGGAAACATGCGCCCGGCGGTACGAGGGCGGCGGTGCCGCGCTCAACCCCGCCGCGGCCCGCGCATCTCGTAGAGCATCCAAACGAACAGGGCCACCAGCACCATGGCGTTGGCCTGGTGCAGGGCCGCCACGGGGATGGAGACCTGCGACTGCACGGTCCCGATGCCCAGCGCGAACTGCGCCAACGTCGCCAGCAGCAGCGCCCGGGCGGCCCATGCCACGCGGCCCTCGCCCGATTTGGCGCGGGCCCAGAACGCCGCCACCGCCAAAAGCGTGCCGGCGGCCAGCACCCGGTGCGCCCACTGCACGGCCACGGCCTCCTCCACCAGGCTGATCCACCCGCCGAAACCCACCTCCGGCGGAATCCAGTGTCCGTTCATCGTCGGGAAGTCGGCGGCCGCGAGCCCGGCGTCCTGCCCGGCGACGAAAGCCCCCCAGCAGATGGTCGCGGCCAGGAGCGCCAGCGCGATATGGCCGTGGACCTTCAACCCCTTGGGCGCCGCCGCCCACTGGTGGGGACGGCGGTCCTCCAGCAGGCCGAGCGCGGTCCAGATCAGAAGCGCGTAGATCAGGATGGCGAGGCCGAGGTGCATGGCGAGGCGGTAGGGGCTGACGTCCACCCGGTCGGCCAGGCCGGATTGCACCATGTACCAGCCGACCACCCCCTGAAGGCCGCCCAGTGCGAACAGGCCGGCCAGCCGCGGGCGCAGCGGGCGCGGGATGCGGCCCTTGGCCCAGAACCAGACCAGCGGAACCAGGAAGGCCAAGCCGATCAGCCGGCCCCACAGGCGGTGCAGCCATTCCCAGAAATAGATCCGCTTGAAGTCGTCCAGGCTCATCCCCTTGTTGACCAACTGGTACTCGGGGATCCGCTGGTACTTCTCGAACTCGGCCATCCACTGCGCCTCGTTCAAGGGCGGGACGGCGCCGGTGACGGGCTGCCATTCGACGATGGACAGCCCGCTTTCGGTCAGGCGCGTGATGGCCCCGATCACGGCCATCGTGAAGACCATGCCGGCAACGAACAGAAGCCAGGAGGCGATGGCGCGGAGGTCGGCGCGCCCCTCGGCGCGGCCCCCCGCATCGGCAAGCGTGGTCACCGGCGGTCGTCCTTTCGCGTGTTCCGCGCACTAGATGGCACGGTCCGCGCGCACGTCAAATGCGGCGCGTCCGCCCCGCGGGGCCGGTCCCGCCCGCGGCCACGCCGCAACCGCCGCATGGGCATGCGCGATACGAATTCCCATTTCCTGGACGTTTGCGCTAGCAGTTGCGCGCTCCCGCCGGCCCGGACCCGACATGACCGTACTCCACCTCGCCTTCGGCCTTTCCTTCCAGGACCTGTACGCCCGCGACGGGCTCGTGCGCCTCGACCGCGAATTCCTGGCCTGGCTGGGGGATCGCGACACGGACCTGGCCAACCGCCTGCTCGCCGCCCGCGCCGCGCCGCCGGAAGGCAAGGCGGAAAGCGACCTTCTGGTCGAGCTCGGCCCCCACCTGGACGATTTCCTGGCCGAGCTGTTCGGCGTGCGGGCCGAGGTGGCGGAGCTGCGCGCCCGGCACCATGCGCTCGCGCCGCTCTACACGGTGAAGCGCAACTTCGTGCAGCGGCGCGCCGCCAAGTCGGTCAAGCCGGAGGACGCGGCGGCGCTGGACGGCGACACCCTCGCGGCGGGGCTGCGCCTCTTCGGCGCCGATCCCCTTGACGAACTCGCCTTCGCCCGCGCGGTGGAGGGCTGGATGTCGGACGAGGCCGCCAATGCGCCGGCTTTGGATCTGGCCGCCCGCTACGCCGCCTGGGCGCTGCATTCGGAGGCCGGCCGCCATCGCCATGGCAAAGGCGTGCTGTTCCAGGTGCCCCGCAAGCTGGATCCGATGCGCCTGGTGCCGGTTGAGACGGTGGAGATTGCCGGCGTCACCATGATGCGGCTGCCGGAGACCGAGCTGCGTCTGCGCGAAGGGTTCGGGCTGACCGACCAGGGCACCGACCTGAAGGGGGCGCTCGACGAGACCAACTACTGCATCTGGTGCCACCACCAGGGCAAGGACAGCTGCTCCAAGGGGATGCGCGACCGCAAGACCGGCGCGTTCCAGAAGAACACCTTCGGCGCGACCCTGGCGGGTTGCCCGCTGGAGGAGAAGATCAGCGAGATGCACGAGCTGAAGACCAAGGGTCTTCCGCTGGGCGCGCTCGCCATGACCACGGTCGACAATCCGATGTGCGCCGCGACCGGCCACCGGATCTGCAACGACTGCATGATGTCCTGCATCTACCAGAAGCAGGAGCCGGTCGACATCCCGCAGGCCGAGACGCGCATCCTGAGGGACGTGCTGGCCCTGCCGTGGGGGTTCGAGATCTACGGGCTTCTGACGCGCTGGAACCCGCTGAACCTGCGCCGGCCGCTGCCGCGGCAGGAGACCGGGTACAAGGTGCTGGTGGTCGGCCTGGGTCCGGCCGGCTTCACGCTCGCCCACCACCTGCTGAACGACGGCCACACCGTGGTCGCGGTGGACGGGTTGAAGATCGAGCCGTTGCCGGCCGAGGTGTCGGGCGTGGACCTGCACGGCAACCGCGCCCCCTTCCAACCCGTGCACGACCTGTCGCGACTGGTCGAGAATCTGGACGAGCGGGTGCTGGGCGGCTTCGGCGGCGTGGCCGAGTACGGCATCACCGTCCGTTGGGACAAGAACTTCCTGAAGGTGGTCCGCCTGCTGCTGGAGCGGCGGTCGTCCTTCGCCATGTTCGGCGGCGTGCGGTTCGGCGGCACCGTCACGATCGACGGGGCCTTCGCCTACGGCTTCGACCATGTGGCGCTGTGCGCCGGCGCCGGGCGGCCCACCGTCATCTCGATGCCCAACAACCTGGCCCGCGGCGTGCGCCAGGCCTCGGACTTCCTGATGGCGCTCCAACTGACCGGGGCGGCCCGCACCGACACCATCGCCAGCCTGGAGATGCGCCTGCCCGTGGTGGTGATCGGCGGGGGCCTGACCGCCATCGACACCGCCACCGAGAGCCTCGCCTACTATCCGGTCCAGGTGGAGAAGTTCCTGGCCCGCTACGAGGTGCTGGCGGCCGAACGGGGCGAGGCGGCCGTGCGCGCCGACTGGACGGAGGAGGAGCGGCTGGTCGCCGACGAGTTCATCGCCCACGCGCAGGCGCTGCGGACGGAACGCGCGGCCGCCGCGGCCGAGGGCCGCCCCCCCCGCATCCTGGACATGCTGAACCGCTGGGGGGGATCGACCATCGCCTACCGCCGCCGGCTGCAGGATGCGCCCAGCTACACCCTGAACCACGAGGAAGTGGCGCTCGCCATGGAGGAGGGCATCCGCTTCGTGGAGAACGCCACCCCGGTCGGGGTGGAGGTGGACCGGTTCGGGCACGCCGCGGCCCTGAAGGTGCGCTTTGCCGACGGGGCCGAGGCCACCCTGCCCGCCCGCACGGTGCTGGTGGCGGCCGGCACGCAGCCCAACACGGTCCTGGCGCGCGAGGCGCCGGGGTGGGTGAAGCTGGACGGCAAGTACTTCCGCGCCCTCGACGAGGACGGCCGGCCGGCGGTGCCCGAGCGGGTGTCGAAGCCGGCGGAGGTGCGCGTGCTGACCGCGCGGACGCCGGACGGCCGCGGGGTGAGCTTCTTCGGGGACATGCATCCGTCGTTCGCCGGCAACGTGGTGAAGGCCATGGGCGGGGCGAAGCAGGGCTATCCGGTGATCAGCCGGCTGCTGGCCCGCCGTCCGCCGGCACCCGTCGAAGGCGGCGACATCATCGCCCGGATGACGGACGAGCTTCGGCCGGTGGTGCATTCCGTCGAGCGGCTGACGCCCACCATCGTCGAAATCGTGGTCAAGGCGCCGGCGGCCGCACGGGCGTTCGAGCCCGGGCAGTTCTACCGCCTGCAGAACTTCGAGACGCTGGCGCCCCGGGTGGAGGGGACCACGCTCGCCATGGAAGGGCTGGCGCTGACCGGCGCCTGGGTGGACAAGGACAAGGGCCTGCTGTCGGCCATCGTGCTGGAAATGGGCGGGTCGTCCGACCTGTGCGCCCACCTCAAGCCGGGCGAGCCGATCGTGCTGATGGGGCCGACCGGAACCCCGACCGAGATCGGGGCCGGCGAAACCCTGTGCCTTGTGGGCGGGGGTCTTGGCAACGCGGTGCTGTTCTCCATCGGGCAGGCGGCGCGTGCCAAGGGCTGCCGGGTGGTCTATTTCGCCGGCTACAAGCGGAGGGTCGACCGCTACAAGGTGGAGCAGATCGAAGCCGCGGCCGATGTCGTGGTCTGGGCCTGCGACGAGGCGCCGGGCTTCCGGCCCGCGCGGCCGCAGGACAAGGCCTTCGTCGGCAACATCGTGGCGGCCATGCGCGCCTATGCGGCGGGCGAACTGGGCGAGCCGGCGATCCCGCTGGCCAAGGCCGACCGGATCGTCGCCATCGGGTCCGACCGCATGATGGCGGCCGTGGCCGCGGCCCGGCACGGGGTGCTGGCCCCGTACGTGAAGCCGGGGCACTTCGCCATCGGATCCATCAACAGCCCCATGCAGTGCATGATGAAGGAGATCTGCGCGCAGTGCCTGCAGCGCCAGATCGATCCGGTCACGGGCGAGGAGAGCATCGTCTTCTCGTGCTTCAACCAGGACCAGGCGCTGGATGCGGTGGACTGGACCTGTCTGAATGAGCGCCTGCACCAGAACGCGGTGCAGGAGAAACTGACCCGTCAGTGGATCGACCGGACCCTGCGTCTGGCCCGGATCCGCACCGCGGCGGAATGAGACGGGTGGACCGGGGGACCATGAGCGAACAGACTTTCGTCGATTGGGCCAAGGCGCAGAAGGGCAAGTCCTTCGCCGAGGTCTACGCGGACACCTTCACCCTGCTCGAGAAGAGCGTCCCGCACACGATCGCCCCGGCCGATCGGGATTTCTTCCAGTCCGTGGCGCAATTCTTCATGTGGATGGACACGGGGGGGAAGCCGGACCTCGCCCGCCCGGAGGATTGGGCGGCCGCCCGGCAGTTGGCCCGCGGTTTCATCCAGCGTCGGGACATGAAACCCGAGGCCATCCGGATCCTGGCAGGTCCCTGACGGCCGCCGGCGCCGCCAGGGCCGAGCCGCGGGGGCCGAACCGCCGTCAGGCCGGCCGGCCGGGCCTGCCCACCCCCGCCGCGGCCTGGACCAGGACGGCAAGGAGCTGTTCGCGCGTGTAGGGCTTGACGATCAGCGCCGCCGCCCCGCATTCGGACAGGGCCGAGCGCACCTCCCCGTCCGCATGGCCGGTGGTGAGCACGGATACCACCCCATGCCGGTCGCGCAGGCTGCGCACCACCGCGTCGCCCTGCACGGGACCCTTCAGCGAGACGTCCACCAGGGCCAGGGCCGGACGGTGCGCATCCGCAAGCCGCAGCGCGTCCTCAGCCGACTCGGCGACCCCGACCACCCGGTAATCCGAACCGTTCAGGACCTCTTCCAGGTACATGGCGATCAACGCATCGTCTTCGACGATCAGCAACGGGTGCTGGGGCAACGCGGGTTCCTCGACTCTTCGAAATACATACCGTTCGAATCAATATGGAACCCGGTTCCGATCGGATCGATGGCCTGAATGGTTACACCTTCGGGCGGTGAAGCCGATGGGGCGGGGGTGGATGGGCGTTTCGCCCCGCCCGATGGGTCTCAGTTCAATCTGAGTTCATGTCCGACCAGCCGCACGTCCCCCGGCGTGATAACGCCCATGGACGCAACCTTCACAGAGTGCAGTTTCCCTTCGAGTTCGCGGGTCCAGAAGTCCAGGAACCCCCGGAGGACGGGATAGCGCGGCGCGATATCCAGATCCTGCCAAATGAATGTTTGAAGCAGGTCGGGATGGTCCGGCATGTGGTACAGGATTTCCGCCGTCGTGAGCCTGTAGTCCATCAGCTGTCGTTTCAGGTCCGCCATTCGACTGCTCCGTTGCCGTGGCCGGCCTGGGTCCACCCAGGGCCCCGACTTGCCAGAGCCCTGGGTCGGGCCAAGCGTCTTCTTCCCCAACGAGTGTGTGGGCGGAAAGTTCGCCCGACAAGATTTTTTCTTTTCTTTTCAGGAACTTAGCACTCATTGATCGGCCCTGCTGCCAGAATGTGGCGCGGTCGCCCACTTGCCCGCTTGATCCCGCGGCAGGGTTCGACTAGGTCTCTGGCACTCGCCAGGCGGGAGTGCTAACAAGCCCGCCGGCCTCTCCCGCAATGCGGAACACCCCAGGAGGCATCAATGCGTTTCCGTCCGCTGCATGACCGCGTGGTCGTCAAGCGCGTCGAGCAGGATCAAAAGACCGCCGGCGGCATCATCATCCCCGACACCGTCAAGGAAAAGCCGATGGAAGGCGAAGTCCTGGCCGTCGGTCCGGGTGCCCGCGACGAGAACGGCAAGGTCGTCCCGCTGGACGTCAAGGTCGGCGACCGCGTCCTGTTCGGCAAGTGGTCGGGGACCGAGGTGAAGCTCGA